>JAGVUK010000097.1 GCA_019136335.1 Methanomicrobiales archaeon | reverse complement strand
GTCGAACCGCCGGACCAGATCGACGATCTCGGGTGGAGCGGGCATGGCGATCAATGGAATATGGAAAGGAGCCCGCTAAAAGACTTTGCATTTGCCCGTGCAGCCCGCTGGAGCGGGATATGGATTCTGCTGTCAGCCAGTGGCCGAAGGTTCCGGAGTATTTCCTATCTGGCTCACGGGACCGCACCCTCCGGGAGTTCCTCCGGCTCCGGCAGCGGGGGAAGATCGGTCTCCACCGACCACCCCGGGTGCAGCAGCGCCTCGGTATAGGCACAGTCGGCGATTCAGGAGAGGTCGCGCTCACCGTGCATCCGGTCGGCCTGAAACGACCACGGGCCGGGCGCGACCCGGTCCAGCAACGCCCGGTATACCCCGCCGGGGTTGCCATGGATCTCGTAGTCGATCCTGTCGGGAGCGTGGGGGTCGTCGCCCTCACCCCGGACGACGATCGCGGCTCCCTCTCGCGCGAGAGTTATCGTCCAGTGCGCCATAGGTGACTCTGGCCCTGACGGACCCATAAACGTATGCAAATCCACCTGAACCGCCCGATGTGAATACGAACCCTTCTAGGGCATTATAGCGCCTTAGTTAGGTAGGGACGGTCGGCCTACAATCGGATCGAGAGGTTCTCTCACGCCGCCGACCCCCTGCCCATCCGGTCCCCCAGGTACCGGACATCACAAAGGCGGGTCTCCGAGAGAATGAGCTCCCGGTTGGCAACGATGTGGCGGTGATCCCCGGTGTAGAGCACCATGCCGTCGATTGCCGCGGCGACGTCGTGGGCATCGAGGATCACCTCGCAGTCGTCGTAGTCGTCGATGACCGCACTGAACCGGTTCCAGATCTCGCGGTAAGGTTCCGTCCGCGTGTGGAGCGCCAGTGCCTTCCGGTCCTCAAGGACGGAGCATCGCCACCGGCAGAGCGCTTCATATTGCTCCTTCACCGCGAGGAGGGTCTTCAGGGCCGCTGCCGGCTGCTCGCGGCAGAGCCCGGCAACATTCCGGAGAAGCGGGACGGTTTTCCACCCCCGGGCCTCGGCCTCGGTGAGGAGGGTCTCCACTGAGCCGTCCCGCTTCAGGTGCGCAACTGCCTGCCGGAACTCGCGGACGAGATTCTGCCGGATGGTGTGGCACCGTCCCCCCGTTCCGTCCCCGAAACACTCGGCCCAGACCCCTGTGCTGGAATGGTTCGGTTCCGGGTCCTCGAAGACATCCGCGGCCTCGGTGCCCCAGGTGTCGGCGACGTGAAAATAGTACCCGATGAGGACGTTACTGTCGAGGAAATAGGGCAGGTTACCTCCTCCCTGCCGGAGACTCGCCGCATGCGAGATCGCGAGAGATGCGCATTGCCATATCGACAAGAGACGAGACCTCGGCGTCGGTATCCGGGGGGAGAGAGGGCGACTTATCGCGGATGATCGCGTCCCGCTCGGTGTTGAAGCGCCGTTCCGCGGCGTCGCAGAACTCCTGTAGTTGCTCCTCTCTATACACAGCCGGGATCATATGCATCGCGACGACGTGCGAGACGAAGCAGAGGGCATCGCAGCCTTCGGTCGCAAGTGCGGTGGCGTGCGAGGGGTTGTGGTGGAGGGTTGAACGGTATGCGTCGTCCCACGCCAGGTATGCATCGTAGAAGATCTCAAGGGCGGGCAGGGGATACGTCGCAATGAAACTATTCAGGACCTCCTCGATGGCGGCAATCCGTTCCGCCTTCAGGGGGTGGAGCGCATCGCAGACCTCCGTGGAGAGAGGGAGGATGCCTGTGCAGAACGTGCGCTCGAAGCCGTCGGCGTGCAGGCCGCAACGCTCCAGGTACGCCAGCTCGCTTGAATTCAACCGGAAGCGCTCAAGCGGGATCTCCTCACCGTCAGAAAACTCCTTCCAGAGGCGGAACTGGTGGGTTATGTCGCTGATATGGTCTGCGCTTTTTAACTTCATCCACTGAAGTACGGTCCAGAGAAGCACCCGCTCGTAGGGGGTAAATAGCGAAAGATCCGCCTGAACCCTGGGGTAGTATGTGTAGGATTCGTAACTCCTGCCCCGGGAACGGCTGCCCGACGTCCGCCTGCCCGGATACGCCTTTGCTGTCGGCGCCTTCACGTCCAGGTAGGCGCTCGGCTCAAACGTCAACTGGAATGCCGCAGCTTCAGCAGGCCCTTTCGGCATCCGGATGTAGGTCGTCCCGCAGAGCGTCGCTCCTCGCTGGTTGTAGTAGATGAGATCCACGAAGAAGATGAACTTCAGGAGTTTCGTCCGGCCAATGCGGCCGCCGCGCTCTACCGCGTACAGCAGCGCATTGATCAACTTCTTCTTTTGCACCCCATCACCTCGACCCTGAAGCTCCCGCTATAACCGGGGAAACAAGTCTGTATGTGTGCGTATTACCGGTACTAAAAGATAACCCTTTCTGAATGCCCGGATCATCACCATACCTTTGGGCTCGAACTCCCTCTCCTCCGGAGGTCATCATTCGCGACCTTTCGGCGCTCATACTCCGGTTCTGCGAACCGTCGCACCTCGCAGACATTCGCCTGCGCCTCTCGCGAGCGGTAGACGGCCATCCCCATCCTGCAGATCGCACCGGCCGAGGTCGACCCCCGTCCGCCCGAAGAACCGGCGGTCCAGGGTGCCGGGGATGTTGCCCGGGCACCGTGCTCTCTCCCGGTGCCGTTGCCGCCGAACTGGAGCGGCTTCTACCCAAACCACGCTCACCCTTGCCGGACGACGTGGACCGACTCCGGGGCAAACGAGACCACAACGCGGCTCCCTTCCCCGATGCCGAGGCTGTCCGCCGCCTTCCAGGAGAGGACCGACGAGAGCATGAACCCGCAGTCGACCGTCACCCTGCTGAACGGGCCGCGCGGCACGACGGCGGCCACCGTGCCGGAGAGAGTGTTCCTCCCCGGAGCGGCGGCGCCCCCGTCCGCCGGGGCGATCCGGATATCCTCCGACCGGATGCAGAGAGAGACCGCCTCCCCCACCTCAAACGGCGACCGTGCCCGGACAGGGATACCGCCCGCATCGACAACGGAGGCGCCGTTCTCCCCGGCCACCACGACACCCTCGATGATGTTCTCGACGCCCACGAACCGGGCGACGTCCCGGCTCGCGGGCAGGGTGAAGACCTCCCGCGGCGTCCCCACCTGCGCAAACACGCCCTTCATCAGCACGCCGATCCGGTGGGCAAGCCGCTGTCCCTGGTACATATCGTGGGTCGAGAAGACGATCGTCGTCCCGAGGTCGCGGTTGATCCGGAGCACCAGGTCCTCGATCAGGGCGACCGAGACCGGGTCTAAGTTCGCGGTCGGCTCGTCCATCAGGAGGACGTCGGGATCGATCACCATCGCCCGGGCGAGAGCCACCCGCTGCATCTCCCCGCCCGAGAGCGTCCGCGCCCGCCGCTCCCCGTAACCGGCAAGACCGACCATACCAAGGACATCCTCGACCTTCTTTTGGATCGCCGCCTCCCCCACCCCCCGGAACCGGAGGCCGACGGCGATGTTCTCGTAGACCGTCGTGTTGAAGACGGCCGGTTTCTGGAAGACCATCCCCATCATCCGGCGGATGAGAAGACCCCTCTTCGGCTCCCTGTGGATGTCGGTGCCGTTGACCCGGATCGCCCCCCCCGTGGGCGCATCAAGGAGGTCGATGAGGCGCAGCAGGGTCGACTTCCCGGCCCCGCTCGGCCCGATGACGGCAAAGATCTCTCCCGCTTCGATCCGCGCCGTGACGCCGGCAAGCACCGCCGTGTCACCGAACCGTTTTGAGACGTCGATACATTCAATCATGGGTTTCTACCTGTGCTGCATCCTGGTTATGGCGAGGTTCACGCCGAGAGCGATGGCGAGCAAGATGATCCCGAGCGCGATCGAGGTGGGGATGTTGCCCATCGACGTCTCAAGCGATATTGCGGTCGTCAGGGTCCGGGTCGAACTCGCAAACGACGACGCCATGATGTTGCCGCCGACGAGGATCGCCGCCCCGACCTCGGATATCGCCCGGCCGAACCCGACCGCGACGGCCGTGAGGATGGCAAACCTTGCTTCTTTCATGATGTTTACGAGAAACTGGAGGCGCGTCGCCCCGAGCGAGTAGAGGGTGTCCCTGATGACCGGGTCGACCCCCGAGAGCGCCGAGATCGTAAGACCGGTCATGATCGGCAGGATGAGCACCGTCTGGGCGATGATCATCGCCGTCGGGGTGAAGAGCAGCCGGAGAAAGCCGAACGGTCCGACCCGGGATATGAGCAGGAAGATGAGGAGGCCGACGATGACCGTCGGCAGGGAGTAGAGCGTCTGGATCAGGTTGATGAGGCTCTTTCTTCCCGGGAACGTGCCGAAGTTGATCACGGCGCCGAACGGGACGGCGATCAGGGTGGCAATGATCGTCGCGGTGAACGAGACGATGATGCTCCGTGCGGCGATGGCCATCACGTCGGGGTCGAACGTGACGATGAGCCTCGCCGCCTCTATGAAGCCCTCGATGATCTCGTACATGCTCTCTCCTATCGTGGGTCGCCAGAAGCAAAAAAGGGGTTGGAATCAGGGTCCATCTGCCGGATCACTTGATGGGATCCGTCACTTCAGCCTCGGTCACGCCGATCTTTGCCCAGTCGTTCTGGGCGGCGTAGAAGAGCGGCTGGCCGTACTTGTCGACGCCGAAGGAGGCGATCTCCTTCTGGACGTCGTCGGAGATCATGAAGTTGACCCAGTCCTTCGCGATCGTGCTGTTGATGTCGGGGTACTTCTCAGGGTTGATCTGCATGGCGCAGTAGACGTTGAGCAGGATGTCGCCCTCGTCCACGAGCGTCACGAGGTCGAGGTCGCCCTTGTAGGCAAGGTAGGTCCCGATGTCGGAGAGCGTGTAGGCCTGCTTCTCGTTTGCCATCGCAAGGGTTGCGCCCATGCCCTTCCCGGCCTCAAGGTACCAGTCGCCGGACCCCTGCACGTCCGTCGAGTAGTTGAGCCCGGCCTTCTTCCAGATGGCCTGCTCCTTTGAATGCGTTCCCGACGCGTCGCCGCGCGAGACAAAGGTCACGCCCGGCTCCCCGGCCATCCCCTTCTCCCGGAGGGCGGCAAACGCCTTCGTGGGCTCCATGCCCTTGATGCCGGCCGGGTCGGACTCGGGCCCGACGAGGATGAAGTAGTTGTAGGCGAATACGCGCCGGTTGATGCCGTAGCCGTCGGCGATGAAGGTGTCTTCACGCGCACGGTCGTGCACCATCAGGACGTCCACGTCGCCCCGCTGCCCGTACTCGAGCGCCTTGCCGGTTCCGGCGGAGACGACCAGCACTTCGGCGTTGTACTGCTTCTCGAAGATCGTGCTGAGGTGGTTGAGAAGTTTGGTGTCGTCAAGACTCGTCGTCGTAGCGATACGGAGCTGCTGCTTCTCCGTGCCGGTGCTTACCGGGTCGGAAGTCGTCCCGGTACAGCCGCAGATGAGCAGAAAAGCGACCATGACGGCCGCAACGGCAAATAGGGTTCGTCTTTGCATAATACTCAATTCAGAGTATTGGACTCCAGATAATTAAATGTGGTAGTTTTATATCTATGGTTAACTAGTTAAACTCAATTAGTTGATTTATGGGAAAATTCAGGTAATTCTATTCTCGATGGTCGGGCCGATCGGTCCCGGCGGGGCAGGTGCCTCACGGGGACCCGGCGGTGTCACCCGACCACGAGATCGTGGCGGATCCCGCCGTCGGGCTCGATGAATCAGGCCCGGATCAGGGTGCCGACCCGCTCCCCGTTCATGGCTTTTGTGATGTTCCCGGGGACATGGGCGTTCACCACCTTGATCTCCTGCACGTGGACGGCATCGCGGAGCAGCTCGACCGCCATCGGTTCGAGCACCATATCCTCCATATCCATCTCCAGGAGTTCGTCGGCTGTGATCTCCGCGATGAACTCGGCGTCGGGGTTCAGGAACGGGTCTTCGGTGTAGAGGCCGTCCACGTTCTTCCCGAGGATGCAGTTCTTCCCGCCCACCACCTCGGCCATCAGGAACGCCCCGGTATCGGTCCGGTGCGGCGGGATGCTCCCGAGTTTCGGGGGATGCTCGTAGAGGCCGTAGGGCGGGGTGCCCTGCACGACGGGCAGCATCCCGAGCGATATGAGCGAGGGGAGGTTCAAGAGGTCCCCGGTGTGGATCCGGACGCCGTTGTACTTCGAGAAGAGGAGGGCAATCATGATGGCGTTCTGCTCGCTGATCTTGCCCGCGAGTTCCGCGAGCACCCCGGTCGGCATGCCGAGATCGATGCCGACGTCAAGGATATGCCGCACCCGGGCGCCGCCGCCGGTGGCGACCAGGATCTTATGGTCCCGGGAGAGCTCGCCGATCTCCTCGATCAGCGGGTAGATCACGTCCCGCCCGTAATCGATGACCCCGTGGCCGCCGATCTTGACCACGTTCAGGTCGGGCATGATCCTGATCTGCCGGACGCTTTCGGTCTCCCGGAGCAGGCCCCGCCGGACCAGGCTCTCACCCGCGAGTCGCGATCCCATCTCAAACCGTTTTGCCATGATAAAACCTCATCATAGGGTACACGGGGAAAGTATTAAGTATCTTCCCGGTATATCTGGTGGTATACCACCTGGTAGTGGATGTGGAAGCTATGAAGATCTATGCACGAGAGCGTCAGAAAGTCGGCACCGGCGTGAAACAGCCCCGTTTCCGTGTCGTCGCCGTCATCGAAGAGAAGGGAGACCAGAAGCACATGAAGGCCGAGGGAACGCACTTCCGGAAGGTCGAACTCGAACAGATCGCAAAGGACGCCGGAGCGGAGATCGTCTACCTCGAGGAGATGCCCGAAGAAGAGCGGGGTGAGATGAAGAAAGTAGAGGCGTAACCAGACCTACCCTATTTTTCCCCTCAAAGACCAGTACTTCTACGATCGCATGTCCACACGCGAACACGACGACATATTCGAGGCGGCTATCCGGATCCTCCTCGAAGAGGACCGGTGCGTAACCGTCGGTTTCTCCCCGGACGGCGTATCGATACGGTTCCCCACAACCCGGAAACTCGCCGAATTCCTCAGCATTCCCCATTACTACGTCCTTCCCCGGTTCGGGGCGATGGAGGATGACGGGCTGATCCGCCGGGCGGAGCGGGTCGGCATCTCCACCACGGCGGCGGGGACGGTGCGGCTCCTCGCGGTCATGGCGGAGCGCTACCACAACCGCGCAGAAGAGGTCCTCGGCACGGAGGTCTTTTCGGCGCTGCAGGCACGTGCCGGCGCGAGACTGGACGGGTAGTGCAACGATTCTCAATTACCGGCACTCTCAACAGAGAGATTATCGATCTTTTTTCGCACTGCCCGGGAGTTTGCATCCCGGGGCACGGTTTGTCCCGGGTATACGCCCGGGCACTGTCTCTGTCCCCGGGAGAGGGTTACAGGCGGATGGCAATCTGGAGGAATTGAGTCTGGACGCTGAAGATACGAGGCAGAGACAGGGGAGGGGGCGAGCCGCCACCCCCCCTGGCGATATCCACCACGGTCTACTCCATGGGGAGATCCCGGGGAAGAACCAGTTTCTAGCCGGTTCTCCCTGGCCGATTCTTCCTGCCCTTCCGGGAAACTGACGTCAGCGCCGCTCCCCGGGCACGGCTTCCCACTGGATATCGCCATGACTGCCCCTCCCTCCCATGGCGATATCCACCACGGTCCAGTGTCCGGGGAGATCCCGGAGAAGAACCAGCTCCGGGGGCGGTTCTCCCCCGCCTATCCTTCTGGAAAATCGCCGCCAGCACTATTCCTGGCACGGCTTCCCACTGGGTATCGCAAACACTGCCCCTGCCCCCAGGAGGGGGCGGGGGAGGAGCGCGAAGCGCGGGCAGGGTGGGGGTGCCGGAGAAGCGTATGGGTATGCCACCTGCGCGAAGCGCGGGTGGGATTGGGGCTGCCGGAGAGGAACGTACGGGTACCCACCTGCGGGGCGGGGGAGACCCCCTCCCCGGTCC
>JAGVUK010000314.1 GCA_019136335.1 Methanomicrobiales archaeon | reverse complement strand
CGAGTTCCATGAACCTCAGGTGGAAACGTGTGTTGATATTGGGGGCACAGAGGATGCGAGCAAATGAGGATGAAGAGCGTGAATTGATAGCAGCGGTCAGGAATCTTCTTACACAATCCGGGGACCCGGGTTCCGACAACGGGGATACCCTGGCGGAGCCGCAGGGTTCCGCTCCGGCGATGCGGTCCGATGAAGAGGAGATCCGGGACGAGACCGTCCCGGACGCCGCCGAGCCGGACGAGGTGGCGGTCTCCCCTCCCGTGCCGGCGCCAAAGAGAGCGGGCATCCGTTCGCTCATCGACTCGGTGGCCCGGACATCCTCCCCGCCGGCGGCGGAGGAGGAGATCGGGGCGGAGCCTGCAGTGCCGGCCCCGCCGCCGGGGCGCCACGAATCCTTCGGTCTCCTCAACCGGGTGAAGGGGTGGAAGGAGGCCGGCGCATCCGGCCCCGATGAACCCGAACCGGACGAAGAGATGGATGCCGGCGTGGTCTCGGTCGAGGAGCTCGGGAACCTGGCAGACCTGATCCTCCCAAAGAGCGCAACGTTCGCGGTCGAGGAGTTGAACATCAACCGCAGCGAGCACCAGTTCGACTTCGTCGACAACGCCCGGGTCGTGTCGGAGTTCGACGACCTCTTTGCCAGGGCTTTCACCTCCACCGCGCTTGCCGCGGCAGAGGTCGCGGCCCCGGCAGAAGCGGAGACGCAGTCCCGGTTCGGGTTCCTCAAAAAGTTCCACCCGACCGTCGGGGAGGTGATCGAGGAGTACAACCCCGCGCTCCACGGGCCGCTTGTCGATCTCTCGATGCGGTCGACACCGGGACTGGAGGAGATCGAGCTCTACCCGGTGAACGAACCGTATGCCTACGTCCGGGTGACCTACGACGGCACAACCCACGAGTATACCTACCACGTCCTCGAGCCCGCGCTCACGCCCGGGGAGCAGGAACTTCTCTCGGAGATCAAGGAGCGCCTCTTTGAGACGCTCAACATCACCACCCGCGACCTCACCCGCGATGCGGCGAGGAAGGCGCTCCGGGAATCGGCAAACACGATCATCGCCGACTACGGGATCCGCCTTCTCCCGTCCGGGCGGGAGAAGATCCTCTATTACGTGGAGAAGGAGTTCCTCGGCGACGGTCTGATCGACCCGGTGATGCACGACAAGTACATCGAGGATATATCCTGCGACGGCGTGAACAGCCCGATCTTCGTCTACCACACGACGTATGAATCGATGAAGACAAGCCTGATCTACCGGGACGCCGGGGAACTCGATTCATTCGTCACGAAACTCGCGCAGCGGGCCGGGAAATACATATCGATCGCCGAACCGATGCTGGATGCCACGATGAGCGACGGGTCGCGTATCCAGATGACGCTCGGGGCAGAGGTGACCGCTCACGGCTCGACGTTCACGATCCGCAAGTTCCGCGAGGAGCCGATCACGCCGACGGATCTCATCGAGTGGCACACCTTCTCGCCGCTCGGTATCGCCTTCCTCTGGCTTGCGGTCGAGAACGCCAAGTCCTGCATCTTCGCCGGCGGGACGGCATCGGGGAAGACGACGACGTTGAACGCCATATCGCTCTTCATCCCGCCGCTTGCAAAGATCGTGACGCTTGAGGATACCCGGGAGCTGAAACTCCCCCACCCGAACTGGATCCCGAGCATCACCCGCGACTCGTTCTCGCAGGACGGGCGGGGCGAGATCGATATGTATGAACTCCTGCGTGCCGCCCTCCGGCAGCGCCCCGAGTACATCCTGGTCGGCGAGGTCCGCGGCCGCGAGGCGTTGACCCTCTTTCAGGCGATGAGCACCGGACACGTCACCTACGCGACGATGCACGCCGACTCGGTGGCGAGCGCCGTCCACCGCCTGGAAAACCCGCCCATCAACGTGCCGAGGAACATGCTCTCGGCGCTCTCCCTGATGTCCATCCAGGTGCAGGCCCGGGTGGGCGGCCAGCGGATCCGGCGCAACAAGCAGCTCATCGAGATCCTGGATATCGATCCCCGGACGAACGAGCTGATCACGAACGAGGTCTTCCGGTGGCACCCGGCGACCGACGAGATCCGTTACTCCGGCAAGTCCTACATCCTCGAACAGATCATGGAGGACCGGGGCTGGAGCGAGGAGCGGATGCGCGAAGAGCTGAAACGGCGGCAGGAGGTGCTCGAATGGATGCGCATCAAGAAGATCCGCCACTTCCGTGACGTGAGCAAGATCCTGGTCTCCTACTTCCGGGACCCGGAGTCGGTCATCCAGCGGGTGCGCACCGACCTCTACGGGGAGGGGGCCTCGGCATGAACGGGTATGAACGGTTCTGTTTCAACCTGATCGGCCGGGACCTGAAGGAGAAGCGGGGGGACTTTGTCAGCCTGAGAAACGACCTGACGGGAGCCCGGATGAATACGCCGTTTGAGGCCTACCTTGCGACCGCTTACGTCTCCTCGATCGCCGTGGGGCTGGTCGCCGCGGTGTTCATCGGCCTTCTGACCTACATCATCCGGGTCCCCGAGATGATCTCCTACCACGGCGCGGTCCCGGAGATCTTCTACGCGTTAAACGACTACAAACTCCTGCTCGGCACCGTCATCATCACGCTCCTCTCGCTCCTGGTCTTCGGGGGGATAACCTACCTGATCTTCCTCCTCTACCCCGGCATACGGGCCGGCGAGCGCCGCCGGAACATCGACGCCACCCTGCCCTATGCCATCAACTACGTCACCGCGATGTCCTCGGCCGGGATCACCCCCGACGAGGTCTTCCGGCTGCTCGGCCAGAGCAAGATATACGGCGAGAGTGCTGTTGAAGCGCGCTACGTCTCCCGGGAGACGGATTTCTTCGGGAAGGATCTCCTTGACGCCCTGCGGACGGTCTCGCAGGCGACGCCGAGCGAGCGGATGCGGGAGTTCCTGCAGGGGGCGGTTGCAAGCATATCGAGCGGGAGCAACCTTACGGAGTACTTCCGTGCCAAGGCCCACCAGTATACGCTCGAGAACAACCAGCAGCAGAAGACGTTCCTTGAGACGCTCGGCCTGATCGCGGAGTCGTACGTCACCGCGATGGTTGCCGGCATGCTCTTTCTGATCATCCTGCAGTCGGTGATGACGATCCTCTCGGGCGACGCAAACCCGTTCTTCCTCTACATCATCATCTACCTGATCGTCCCGTTCGGGAGCATCATGTTCGTCATTCTGATCAGCTCCATGACCCCGGAGGTGTGATATGGGATTCAAAGAGATCTTTGACGATTTTCTCAACAGGAACCGATCCGGGGGCGGCGTCGCGGCGGAGGAGATTCCGGCGCACGACCCGTTCGAGGAGCAGGAGCGGGAGATCTTTTCGCGGATCGAGAACTGGCGGAAGTACCAGGAAGGGTTCTACCGGTTCGTCAAGCACCCGCTCCGGGTGATGATGGAGGAGCCCTTCACCGTCCTCTTCATATCCGTCCCGGTTGCGCTTCTCCTCCTCATCGGCGGGTTCGCGAGCCTGGTGATGTCGTACGGTTTCGGCGTCCTCTTCACGACGACGATGATCGACGACGTCTTCGTCTTTGCGCTCCTCATCGCCATCGTTCCGCTTGCGGCCCTCGACCTCAAGGAGGCGCTCCGGGTATCGAGCATCGAGGCATCGCTCCCGAACTTCTTCCGGGACGTGGCCGGGATGAACGACTCGGGTATGACACTCCCGCACGCCATCCATATCGTCTCGGAGGGCGAGTACGGGGCGCTGACGCCGCACATCCGCAAGCTCGACACCGAGATGTCCTGGGGTGTCCCGTTCGTGGAGGCCATCCGCCGGTTCGGGAAGGCCGTGAACACCCCGCTTGCCGAGCGGAGCGTGGACCTGATCGCCCACGCGAGTTCTGCGGGCGGCGACGTGAGCGAGGTGTTGCGGGCGGCGGCGCACGACGCCTACGAGTTCTTCAACCTGAAGTCGGAGCGGAGGAACGGCATGATGATCTACATGATCATCATCGTCATGTCGTTCTTCGTCTTCCTCTTCGTCATCGGGGTGCTCTCGAGCACCTTCCTCACCACGATGGCGGAGGCGGGCGAGGCGGTCGCGGCATCCGGTTCGAGCCAGACGTTCATGGGCACCGTGGACCTCTTCCTCTACAACCGGCTCTTCTGCCACTCGGCGCTGATCCAGGGGTTCTTCTCGGGGCTGGCGGCGGGTATCATGGGCGAAGGCCGGGTCCTTGCAGGGCTGAAGTACGCCGCGATCATGGTCCTGATCGCCTGGATAGCGTTCCGGTTCTTTATCTGAAAGGGCCGGGACTGATCTTTTTTTCGATGCTCTGGAGAACGCGATGGTGCTAAGAACCGGAGCGTGAGAGGGAGCGGAGTCCGGGCACCGTCAGGCGCGAGTGACGGAGCACGGGAAAACCCCGGTTGAGCCGATCTTTCGTCCTGGTGGCTTCGTGCGGGCCTGTACTGCTATCCGCACCGGTTATCCCTCGCGCCGGCGCCGCAACAACCCCTACCTGCAACCTTCGCGGCCACGCGCGGACCGGGGCCCCGTCCCCGCGCCATCCCCAAACCACGCCATGATCGCATCCATATCCACGTGCTCCTCGAAGTGCCGGGCCAGGGCATCGTAGGCCGCGGCATCGCCTGCGTCCGTCACCGGCGCAAACGGCACCCCCCGGCGCTCCGAGAGGTAGGCGAGGAGGGCGTTTACGGCGCCCGGGTTCCGGAAGAGGCCGTGCAGGTAGGTCCCGAAGACCAGGCCGTCCGGGGTCGCGGCTCCCTCGCCGGCAAACGCCTCGGGAGTGCTCCCCCGCTCCGTCTCGCCCATGTGGATCTCGTAGCCGTCCACCTCCCCCATCTGCGAGAGGATGGGGCCGGGGCCGGTCGCCCGCCGCCGGACCTGCACCGTCGTCTTCCGGTAGCCGGAGAAGGCGGTGGCGACGTCGAGGAGACCGAACCCCGGGTGCTCGCCGGGGGTCCCCGACTCGGTCCCGGAATCGACGATCCGGCTCCCGAGCATCTGGTAGCCCCCGCAGATCCCGATGACCGGGACCCCCCGCTCCCGGGCGAGCCGGAGGTCCTCCCCCGTCCCGGCACGGCTGAGCACGGCGAGGTCCTCCACGGTGTTCTTCGTCCCGGGGAGGATGATGCAGTCGTAGCCGGAAAGCGGTCTTCCCGGCGGGACGTAGTCCACCGCCGCGTAGCGCTCGAGGAGTTCGAAGTCGGTGAAGTTCGCTATCCGGGGGAGGCGGACGACGGCGATCCGTATCGGTCTTTCGGCCGCCTGCCCGCGCTTGTCGGCAAGCGAGAGCGAGTCCTCGCTCGGGAGGGGGATATCCGCGTAAGGGACCACCCCGAGCACCGGGACTCCCGTGAGGTCCTCGAGTTTTTCTACCCCCGACGCGAAGAGCCCGGCGTCGCCCCGGAACTTGTTGACGATGACCCCGGCGACGAGCGGCCTGATATCCTCCGGGAGGAGGGCGAGCGTCCCGTAGACCTGCGCAAAGACCCCGCCCCGCTCGATGTCGGCGACAAGGACGATCGGGAGGCGGAGGCTCCGGGCGAGCCTGATGTTTGCGATATCGCGGTCGTAGAGGTTCACCTCCGCCGCTCCCCCGGCCCCTTCCACCACAACGTGCCCAAAGCGCCGCTGCAACCGCTCAAACGCCGAGACGGCTTCCGCAAGGAGCATATCGGTCTCCGCGTAGTAGTCCTGTATCTGCACATCCTTATACGGCCGCCCGAGCAGCACCACCTGTGAGGTCCGGTCCCCCTTCGGTTTGAGGAGGACCGGGTTCATATCGGCCTCGGGCTCGATCCCGGCAGCGAAGGCCTGGACGGCCTGAGCGATCCCGATCTCGCTCCCGTCGGCCGTGACGTAGGAGTTGAGGCTCATGTTCTGGGACTTGAACGGCGCGACCGGGATCCCGCGGCGGTAGAGGGCACGGCAGAGCGCCGCCACCGTCATGCTCTTTCCCACGTGGGATGCTGTTCCAAGGACGATGAGAGACATTGCCGGCAGGAGGGTTGGGCACGACGGGTTATTAAGGGCGGGGGTCCATGACTCCCGGTATGGAGCTCTCCCCGCAAGCCCGCCTCCTCCTCAACAGCCGCTACCTCCTCCCCGGCGAGACGCCGGACGCCCTCTTCACCCGGGTCGCCGGGGCCGTCGGCGGCCCGGAAAAGTCCCGCGAGTTCTTCTCGCTCCTCTCCCGGCTCCTCTTCCTCCCGAACTCCCCGACCCTGATGAACGCCGGCACCCCCGCCGGGCAGCTCTCGGCCTG
>JAGVUK010000258.1:5075-34456 GCA_019136335.1 Methanomicrobiales archaeon | reverse complement strand
ACGATGTCATGGAGAAGCAAACGCTGAACCAATCGTATGGGTCGTAATCCGCGACAAGCGAAACCAGACTGATACGCTTGAACCAAAATGGTAAGGAACCGGGCTGCACTGGTACCTTTCACGATGCAGCGAACGAACAAACGGTTCCCGGCCTACAGATGGTGGAGACGGAACAGGATGTCCCAAGAAGCGAACGCTTGCCTGTAATGGGCAGGATAGAGGTGTATACCTCAGCCTGAAAGGGCGCCCACGTGGGACAGATATTCCAAAGCATTGAAAGGAGGTAAACCCGTGAAAGCACGTCATTCACCGACGCCAATGAGCGAGAAGCATACTGGTGACACAAGGATCTTGCCAACCAATGGAAAACCATTGACTGGGAGAAAACAGAATCCATCGTCAACAGGCTACAGACCCGGATTGCAAAGGCAACGCAAGAAGGGGTGGTAACACCCTCTCCCTATTCGACGAAACAAAACGAAGGGGCTCCGCTCCCATCCCCCAGCTTGCGCAGGGGGTCTTCCCGCTCTGCCCCTTCAACCCCGCAGAGATAAAAATATTACCGTCGCATAGACCGCCACGCCTCTCGCTGCCCGCATCCCTGCAGTGACGCAGGAGCGGCACACGCGGTGTGGCCGGCGCCGACGAACCCGGTCCCGGCTGCTGCCTGAAGGCCGGCCTTCACAACTCCTCCCGGCAGCGAACGGAGCCGGCGGAACGGGTACCTGGAGGGGCACCAACCGATAGATTGATACAGGATGCGGGGTGTGCACAACTTCCAGCTCCGTGCCGGGGATAGGAGGTTTCACCGTATGACTCTCGTGATGGCATACATCGGAAAACAGGGCGCCGTGATGGCGGGCGATATGCGGGAGATCGCATTCCGGGGGGATGAATCCCGCATAGAAGAGCTGGAGTGCGAGCTCTACAACGGTTCGATCGCATCCGATAACGACTTGCTGGAACGGGCCGGCGAGATCGGGGTGGCAATCCAGGTCAGGGACGACAAAACCAAAGTCACGCAGCAGGACGGGGTGCTCATCGGGGAGGTGACCGAGACCGGGGGATTGACAACCTGTAGAAAGAGGCTGTACGCCACTGCGGGGAGTTACGCCATCGCCGAGATCATCGACTCCCGGTTACGGGTGACGCAGAGGGGCCGGGCGGGCAGTTTCGTGGTGCTGGGAAACGAGATCACGAAACAGGTCGCCAACCGGTGCATCCAGGAGGTCTGGGAGGGAGGGACGGTTCCGGAGGCCATGCGGGTCATCCTGCTCACGATGCAGATGGCGGCGAGCGTAACGGCGTCGGTGAGCAGAACGTTCATGCTGGTGCATACCGATCTTGCGGCAAACCTTGCCGATGCGATCAGCCGGGATTCCAGGGGAGAATGAGTCCCGGATGATACCCGGTTCCGCCGTTGGCCGGCGACGGCGTCTCGGCCGTCGCTGAGAAGACGTTATTGGCTGAGGTAGTTATGCTTCTTGAGCCAGTCCACCTGGGGCCTGATGTAACGATAGACGATATCGCACTTCTCATCCTGGAAACTCCAGGGAACAACAATCAGGAGATCGCCTTCGCGTATCCAGAGTCGCTTCTTGATCTTGCCCTTGATCCGCCCCATCCGCGTGACGCCGTCCTCGCAACGGACGCGGATGTGGTTTGCCCCGAGCATCAGGTCGGCCCGGCCGAATAATTCCCGGTTTCGTTTCTTCGGTAATCGTACCCGTACTATCTCTTCGCTTCCGCTGTTCTGTGATCCTCGTGTATTTGTCAGTTCATCAACTCCGTGACAGGCGGCGACGCGGCTGCCTGCCGGTTTTTCCTGGAGGTGTATACTAATGACCCGGGCCACCATTAATGTATCTATTCCGGGAAAATCTCTTCAATCCGGGCCTGGCGGGGAAGGACAGGCGTATCGAGGGCGCTTACCGCGTCCTATGCCTCCCGCCTGCCCGAGCCGTTCCGCCGGGGCCCGGGGTGAGCCGGTGAGCGTGTTCCCGCCACCCCGGCCTGCGTGGCAGGCGGTGCCGCACGCTCTCATGCGGCCCGTCTCACCCGGGATAAACCGGCGCGGTACTGGTGCAACGATTCCCAATCACCGGTACGCTCAAAGGGGGAGGGTACCGATCGGTTTTCGCACCCTTTGGAGGGTCGCACTCCGGGGCACGCCCGGGCACCGTCCCCGCCTTCCGGGGAATGCACACCACCCTCACCACGTGCTTCCTGCACCGGGGGAGTCGGCCCCGGACCGGCGCCCGTGGATTTCTCCGAAGAGTAATTAAGGTTTGAGCGTACATGTGTGAAGAGGATCTTTGAATGGAAAGCAGCAAGCTGTACGTCGGAAACCTCACCTACTCGGTAAATGAAGAGCAGTTGAAAGAATTGTTTGGCCAGTACGGGACGGTAAACGACGTCAGAGTCATCGAGCGCAAAGGGTTCGGGTTCGTTGAGATGTCCAGCCCGGAAGAGGCTGAGAAGGCAAAAGACGCCCTGAATAACACGGTATTCGAAGGCCGCACCTTGAAGATCGATGAGGCCCGGCCCCCGAGACCAAGAAGCGACTTCCGGCGGTACTGAGATCTCCCCCGGAAGAGCAGCACTCCGAATATCCCTTTTTTAAAGAATCGGGGTTCGAGAGAACCTCGTCTCCGGTTGACCGGCGCGCATGCTCCTGGCACGCCTCCGCTGTCACCCCTCCCGGGAGCCGTGCCCCTGAGGCGGCCGGACCGAAGTGGAGCGGATTGCCGGTGGGGAGGCTCCGCGGAGTCCCCTCACCCGGCGGCGGAGCCGGCCCGTGGCTATTCATTATATAGGTGCGGCCGGGTATACCGGGGTTGGTGATGCGCAATCGGGTCCGGCACACCCGGGGCAGAAAACCCCCTGGATGCTCTCCGTGGCGAACACGCTGACTATCCGCTGCGGGCGGTTATAGGGAGAGACGATACCTATAACCACTACATCGATTCCACGCAGAAAGCCCTCTACGCCCGTGTTCTTCCGCTCAGAGAGGATCTTACGGTTCTCGATTTCGGGTGCGGGAACGGCCGGTGGGCATTCTGGTTCGCACCAAGGGTAGCCCGTGTCGTCGGGGTCGATCTCTCGCCTGCAATGGTGAGCGCAGCCCGGCGGCTCGCGTCGGAGCAGGGGGTCCGGAATGTCGGTTTCATCGTTCCCGGTGACGAGGCGCCGTTTCCCGACGACTCCTTCGACCTGGTGAACTGCGTCTGGGTCCTCAAGTACATCCTCACCGATGCCGGGGCAGAAAGAACGATCGCGGAGTTCTGTCGCGTGACAAAACCCGGCGGGTATGTCGCCGTCATCGAACAGGTGAACCGGTCAGGGAGCCTCCTTGTCGAGAGTGAAGGATACTACCAGGGGCGGGCGCTCTACCGGACGCCCGGATTTTACATCGAGGCATTCAAGAAGGGGGGGCTGCATCTCCGGCATCATTCCATAACCAACGCATCGCCGCTCTTCTGGGCCTACTCAAGGGTGCAGAGGGCGCTGTACGGGCCGGCCGCGGCCTCGCCCGCACCGGGCCTGCAATGGGTCACAGCAGCAAGTGTCCGCTGCGACCTCCTGGCCGGGCGGGCGATGAAATTTAGGAGCGGTCACCACTTCTTCCTCTTCCGGAAGGAAGGGGAGGCGTGAGGGAGGGCAGGCACCCCATCGCTGACCGGGTTTCAGGCCGCCTTCTCCGGGAGGGTGAGCTTCAACCGGGCATGCCGTCTCCCGGCGCCCTGCACAGGCCGGCTGCTATCCCTGACTGAAATTATTCCTCCAGCGTATCGTCGGTTTTTCAGCCGGAAAACACGGCAACATTTTTATTCACCATGAGCTATGGGTCAGGCGTGTCCCGCTGTGCGGGGTGCAGTCAAACAGGTGGTGAGAAGCATGGCAGAAGAAAGACCTTCGGTTAAAGGCGGACTGGCATCTGCAGCCCAGGCTGCCTCCGTAGAAAAACTGAGCGCATCCGCGTTCCAGAAGTACCTTGGAGGCATAGACTATCCTGCCGGAAAGCAGGACCTGATCAGTCATGCCCGGAAGCACGATGCGCCTGACGCGGTGATCCAGGTCCTTGAGATGTTCGAGGACAAGACTTACCAGTCTGCGGCAGATGTGAGCAAGGAGTTTGGCAGGGTCAAATAACCGTACCTCTTTTTGAGTATCCCAAAACGCCCTACGATTTTGTTAGCCGGGCAGCATCCACAAAACAGGAAAGAGAAGATGCGAGGAGCCGGATTCGAACCGGCGAACTCCTACGAGACTAGGCCCTGAACCTAGCGCCTTTGACCTGGCTTGGCAACCCTCGCGCCTAATATTGTAGTACCTTCAACAAAATAAAGGTGTTCACTCCCCGCACTTCCGGGAGGGCTTGGAGTTATGGGAGTTGTTGTCCATAAACTGTCTCATCTCCTTCTCGCGGAGTTCATAGCGCTTGATCTTGCCGGAGATCGTCTTCGGGAGCGACTCCACGAACTCGATCGCGCGGGGGTACTTGTAGGGGGCCGTCACCCGTTTGACATACTTCTGGATGTCCTTGACGAGGGACTCCGAGGGGCGGTACCCGGGTTTGAGGATGATGAACGCCTTGACTATCAGGCCCCGGATCACATCCGGCGACCCGACGACCGCCGCCTCCTGGACGGCCGGGTGCTCCATGAGCGCGCTCTCCACCTCGAACGGCCCGATCCGGTAACCGGACGACTTGATGACGTCGTCGTCGCGGCCGATGAACCAGAAGTAACCGTCCTCGTCCATGCATGCCTTGTCGCCGGTGTAGTAGAACCCGTTCTGGAAGACCCTGTGGTTCTCCTCCTCGTTGTTTAAGTAGCCGCGGAAGAGCCCGACCGGACGCGGGTCCAGTTTGATCGCGATGCGCCCTTCCTCCCCTACACCGACGGGGTTCCCGTCGTCGTCGTGGAGCTCGATCTGCCAGCCCGGCGCCGGTTTCCCCATAGAGCCGGGTTTGCACTTCATGCCGGGGAACGTCCCGATGCAGAGCACCGTCTCGGTCTGCCCGTAGCCCTCGTAGATCGTCCGGCCCGTTCCTTCCTTCCACGCCCGGATGACCTCGGGGTTGAGGGGCTCACCGGCGCTACAGCAGTGGCGCATATCGGCGAGGTCGAACTTGTCAAGGTCCGCGAGGATCAGCATCCGGTAGATGGTCGGGGGACAGCAGAAGGTCGTGATCCCGTACCGCTCCAGCAGCGGCAGGATCTCGGTGGCGTGAAACCGGCCGCGGATGTCGTAGACGAAGATGCACGCGCCGACGATCCACTGGCCGTAGAGTTTCCCCCACGCGCTCTTGCCCCACCCGGTATCGGAGATCGTCAGGTGGAGGTCGTTTGGATGCAGGTCATGCCACACCTGCGCGGTGACGAGGTGTCCCAGAGGGTAGGTGTGGTCGTGGACCACCATCTTGGGCTCACCTGTGGTGCCGGAGGTGAAGAAGAGCAGCAGCGGGTCTGAGGATCTGGTCCGGTGCATGCCGGGGAGGCTCACCAGTTTGTGTGAGCAGGGCGCGGGGTAGTCGAGTTCGACGGGGTAGCTGACCCACCCGTCCCTGGTGCCGTCGATCATGAGCCGGACCGCGAGCGTGGGGCACTCTTCCCGGATCTCCTCGACCTTCTCCGCATACTCGGCCATGGTGATGATCATCCTGATGTCAGCCGCCTGGATGCGGTATTTCAGGTCTTTTGGGGTCAGCATCGTCGTTGCGGGGCAATATACCGCGCCGATCTTGATGAGGGCGATGGTGAAGATCCACCATTCGGGGGCACGGGGCAGCATCAGCATGACCCGATCGCCCTTCTTGATGCCGTATTTTATGCAGATGTTGACGGCCTGGTTGGAGAGGCGCATGAGGTCAAAGAAGGTGTATTTCTTCTCGTTTCCTTTCTGGTCGGTCCAGATCATCGCCAGTTTGTTCCGGTCCTTCTTCGCCCATGCGTCGATCACATCAAAACCGAAGTTATAGTATTCAGGGACATCTATCTTGAAATTCGCGCAGAGGTCTTCGTAGGATGCTACTTTTTGCTCGTCATCTGTCATACCGTGATCAATAAAAGTTTGCGCGTCTATGGTTTAAAGAATTCACGACGCTGATGGGCGCTCCATATTCGGAATGCCCATAAAGATTATCCATTAGTATTATGGTCCGAAAAATGATACTCATATCGATGGATGAGAAGGGATACGAGTCACTGAAAATTGAGAACATCGTTGCTTCCGGGGTGATTGCCGACTCGATCGACCTCGAAAAAGTATCTAATAAAATAAAAAACTGTGAGCTGAATACGAAGAGGTTCCCGGGAGCGGTCTATCGCATCGAGAAACCCAAGATTGCGTCCCTGATATTCTCTTCGGGGAAAGTGGTGCTCACCGGTATCAGGAACAAGGAGGATCTCCATGCTGGCCTCGATATCATCATGCATTCGCTCCGGGATGCCGGCATCGATACTTACGACGAACCGCAGGTCGCGGTCACGAACATCGTCTGTTCGTACGATATGGGCAGGTACATCAATTTAAATAAGGTGGTCATCACCCTCAACCTTGAGAACATCGAGTACGAACCCGAACAGTTTCCGGGGCTTGTCTACCGTATCGAGGACCCGAAGATCGTCGCCCTTCTCTTCAGTTCCGGCAAGATTATCCTGACCGGCGGAAAAAACATCGAGGACATCAAGAAAGGGCTTGACTTCCTGGAGCAGCGGCTCGAAACTATTATGTAAATCCCGTTTTTCCGACTTTTTTCGAGAGGGGTTCACCGGAGGCCTCAAGTTTTTGCAGGGATGCGGTCTGCCTGCTTGGGATGATTTACAGATCCGGGGTTTTCGGGGTGCAAGAAAGCCCCCGGCTCAAGCCGGGGGGAGCATCACCTCCCCTGTCCCCTCCCCCCTGCTTGCGGTAGTCCCCACAGCACTATAACGGGCTTTTAAAACTCTGGTCGTTTCTCCTGTAACTGCGCGCCTGCGACGCCCTACCAGAACCGGTGCGTCTTGACGTAGTTACGCTCGGCCTTCAGGATCTCGCGGTAGAACGCGTCCCCTTCGGCCAGGGTTGCGAGGACCCGGGACGCCGCCTCCGGGCCGACGCCCTTTGCGGCGAGGGCGGTCACTGCCTTCTTCCCACTGGAGAGGACGATGTTTGCATTCCTGAGGAACCGGACCTCGACCGCCCGCTCCTCCTCCGTCTTCTCCTTCTTCCTCATCGCCGGGATGAACTGTTCGTCCCAGGGTTTCAGCGCCGCGATGAGGCGGGCGTTGCAGAGCGGGCACTGCGGCCGGTCGGGGACCCGTTCGACGACGGTCCGACTCTTCCACTTCCGGCAGTGCATGCAGAAGAGGATGACGTCTTCTTTTTCCAGGCGCCGCACGAGCGTCCCGATCACTGCCTGGTCAACGAGCGGCGGCGGGATCATATCCCGCGACGAGGAGAGCCCTTCACTCCCGAGCGGGCTCAACCTTCCCGTGGTGACGGCAATCCGGCCGTCGCGAACCGCGAGGAGGATCTCCTGCGCCGCGTCCACGTCCATGGAGTTGCTGAAAAGCTCCCGGTAGGCCTCAGCCGCGATGACGGTCTCGTCGAAGAGGTCGATGAGCCGGTGGATGCTGAACCGCTCGTAGTCGGCATCCGCATCGATGGCGCCGAACTTCTTTGCCACCTGCACGAGTTTCCATTTAAAGAGCGCCGTCCGCTTCAAGGCGAGTTTCAGGACCCCCGGGAGGTGCGCGGGCTCGAGCGTCGCGAGGGTCTCCTCTACCTCAAGCGAGCGGACGGTCGGCGGCAGGCGCAGGAGGAACCGGTAGGCGCCGACCTCGATCCCGACCGTCGTCCCGTACCGGGCTGAGAGGAGGACCGAGAGCGCCCGGGCCAGCGCCTCGTTCGCCTTGTGACCCCCACAGACGTTGCAGACCACGCCCTCGTCCGTCTCCTCGAGGGTGATGAGGCGGTCCGAGGGGACCGGGTAATGGCCGTCGTCCATCCGGGCGATGAACCGCTCTGCGTACCGGATCGCCGCCGGGATATCGGAGTAGCGGGAGAACGCCCGGGTCCTCCGGAGCGCCCCGACTTCCCGGGCGACGGCGAACGGCACCGGGATCTGCTCGCCTTCCCACGACGGGACCTCCCCTCTTGCCCGGGCGGCCGGCTCGACCGTGATCCGCCCGCCCTCGATCTCGAGCACCTGCCAGAGCTGGCCTTTTGTGATGAAGACCGCGCCGGTGTGCATCCAGCCGAGGACGAACGACTCGTCCAGGGTACCGACCGTGCGGCGCGAGACAATATCGAAGATCTCCATCTTCCGCTCGTCGTGGATCATCGAGAGGTTCTCGATGAGGTAGCGCCGGGCGCGCCCCGTCCGGACGATCCGGGTCCCGTCGAGCCGGATCAGCCGGTGCTCCGCCATCTGGCGGCAGACGGCGTCAAGGAGGGAGCCGCACCCGGCAAAGACACCCGACCGCTCGACTATCTCCCGGACGCGGGAGACCTCGATCTCGCCGTACTCGACCGCGATCGCCGCCACCTGGTTTGCGAGCACGTCGGCGGCGCCGGCGGGCGGGACGATCCGCTCGCACTCGTTTGCCTTCGCCCGGCGTGCAATCACGAGCGACTCAAGAAGGTCATCAAACCCCATGGCGAGGACGGTGCCACGCGAGACGGCGTCGAGCTGGTGGCCGGCCCGGCCGACCCGCTGCACCAGGCGCGAGACCTGCCGGGGAGAACCGAACTGGATGACGTGCTCGATGTGCCCGATATCGATCCCGAGTTCCATCGACGATGTGGCGATGAGTGTCCGGATCTCGCCATTCCTGAACCGCTCTTCGGCCTCGACCCTGACGTCCCGCGAGAGCGAGCCGTGGTGGACCTCGACGTCGCCGCGGGGATAGAGCTCGTGCCCGAGGGCCTCGGCGGTCACCCGGGTGTTGACAAAGACAAGGGTGGATCCCGGAGCGTCGAGGCACTCCCCGACGGCCCGCGTCTGGGCGGCGAAGTCCTCCCCGGCAAACCGGACGCCGATCTCGAGGTGGCTCGCCACCGGCACCTCGACTAGCGAGAACGCCCGGGCCCCGCAGAGGAACCGCCCTATCTCGTCCGGGTTCCCGACGGTCGCCGAGAGGCCGATCCGCTGGAACCCCCTCGTGTAGGCGGCCAGGCGTTCGAGCGCCACCGCGAGCTGGGCTCCCCGCTTGCTGTCGGCGAGTTCGTGGATCTCATCGACGACGACGTACCTGACGTTCTTTAAGTGCTCCCGGAGACGTTTGCCCATGAAGAGCGCCTGCAGGGACTCCGGTGTCGTGATCAGGAGATCCGGGGGATTGAGCGCCTGTTTCCGCCGCTCGTTCTGCGGTGTATCCCCGTGCCGGACACCGGCCGAGAGTCCGAGCTCCCGGCACCACCACTCCATCCGCGCGAGGATGTCCCGGTTCAGGGACCGGAGAGGAGTGATGTAGATTGCCTTAAACCCCGGGCCGGGAGTCGCGCAAAGCCGGTCAAAGACCGGGAGCATCGCGCTCTCGGTCTTCCCCGTGCCGGTCGGGGCCACCAGGACCAGGTTTTTGCCCTGGAGGAGGAGCGGGATGGCCTGCTCCTGCGCCTCGGAGAGCGTGGTAAACCCGCGCTTCCGGACGACCTCGCGGACCGCGGGGCTAAGGAGTTCACCTGCCGTCTGCGGGATAGAGCGTGGCCGGGGAGCCGACGTACGTGCCATCTGCTAAGAACACCTCCGCGGTCTTTTTGTCTATGCAACGGGAGAGGGGGCCAAGCCCGCTCTCCGGGAGCCGCCCGACGTCGATGCCTCCCGCAAACTCGTTGAAGGCAGGGACGAAGAGGAGCCGGGTGCGGCTCCCGGGGGGCGTCTCCGCCTCGCACCCCCCCTCAAGCCCCGAGTAGAGGTAGGCCGGCCGGGCGCGTGCGGCGCACCCGACGGCATCCACGAGCGAGACGACCGGGTGGTGGTGGCCGAGGACGACGAGGCGGCCGAAGAGTCCGGGATCGGGGCGGGTGTGCCCGTGGAGGTAGCCGACACCGTCGATGACCGCGCCGCCGGGGGGCAGGAGTTCGCCGGGTTCGAGGAACCGCCCGATGCCGCCGTCGTGGTTTCCCGGGGCGACGGCGAGCGGCACCCTGTCCCGGAACACCTCAAGGATGCCGGGGAGTTCCCGGTACTCCTGCCTGCTCGTCACCGGGACGTTGTGCTTGACGTCGCCGAGGAGGAGGAGGAGGTCGGGCTCCGTCTCCTCGATGCAGGCGACGACCCGGGCGGTCCGGGCGGCGCTCCGGCTCGTTATGTGGACGCCGTGGCGCTCAAGGCCCGACTCGATCCCCATGTGCAGGTCGGCGACGACGAGCACGCGCCGGTCCTGCTCGACCAGGAGGGCAGGGCCGCTCTCGATAAAGTGCAGGTGCATACCGTGTTATATCAGTTTTATCATGCCCGATGCAGGCTGGTAACATTCACCTGCAGCAAGGAGTTCCTCGAGTGCTCTTCGTGCCTCCCGCGCGGAGAGGCCGGCCCGCACCCCGGCAGCGACGGCGTCCTCGACCGCGATGCCCCGGGCACCGCCCTCTTCTTCGAGCGTGGCAAGGAGGAGGTCGCGCCCGGCGACCGGCCCGATATCGCCGAAAATGATCTCCGGGCGGACGCTTGCAAGCGCCGTACGCACCATCCCGGCCATATCCCGGATCTCTTCCCCTGTCGTCCCGTAGAGCCTGAGGGCGGTTGCGGCCCGCTCGTCGCCGCCGCCCAAAAGAACCTCCTCGAGCGCTATAAGGCGGTCGAGCGTCGCGCCGGCGGTCTTCTGCACCCAGAGGTCGCGGACGGTGCGGTTGACCACACAGAGCGCCTCGGCGTCTACCGTTGCGTACGCCCGCGGCCCGGAACCGATGAGTGTTGCCCGGCCGGTGACGGCAACGAACGCCGGCGGTTCGATATGCCTGAGCGTCTCACCCGCGTCCGGGCTCTGCCAATCCGTCGAGACCCTGAACGTGCCGGTGGGGTCGGCGACCCGGGCCTGCACGATGTCGCCGCTCCCCCTGCGCTCGGTGAGGGCACCGACGATGAAGAGACGGCGGCACCAGGCGCCAGTGGGCGTCACCACGTACGAACCGTTCCGGCCGTCTCCGGAGTCCGCCGTATACCGCGCGGCGGCGAAGTCCCGCGCAAATACCCGTTCTGCAGGTTCCATGTCAGTCGTCTGTCCCTGGGTGCGTCAAGCTGCCTTCATGCGGGGTTCTGGTGCGTGAGGCGGAGCGTCGATCACCCCGCGGTCTTTGCGATCGTTGCGGCAACGTGCGGCCGCTCGCGTTGCCGCAGAGGGGCACGCCCGGATTGCGTGGGCGTATCAGGCGCCCCGGATCACCGGGGGTCTTCCGGGCGGGGCCGGTTTCCACGCGAACTCCAGGTGTTTCCGCAGTATCTGTACCTTATCCATTCTCTTCCAACCCTCTAAAAAGGATCATCGAAGCGATGTCGATGCTTTTACGATGCGCGAGCACCAATACTCCCATGCAAATGGACGGTAACCACACCATCTGGATAGAGAAGTATCGGCCCCGGATACTTGACGAGATGGTCGGGCAGAAGGAGATCGTGGTGCGCCTCCAATCCTACGTGAAGACCGGCAACCTGCCGCACCTCCTCTTCACCGGCAGCGCCGGGATCGGGAAGACGACCGCCGCCGTGGCGCTCGCGCGGGAGTTCTTCGGTGAATCGTGGCAGACGAACTTCCGGGAGATGAATGCATCCGACGAGCGCGGCATCGACGTCGTCAGGAACCAGATCAAGCAGTTCGCCCGGACGTCGCCGCTTGCCGGCGCGCAGTTCAAGATCCTCTTCCTCGATGAGGCGGACGCGCTCACCACGGACGCGCAGGCCGCCCTCCGGAGGACGATGGAGACCTACGCCCGCACCTGCCGATTCATCCTCTCATGCAACTACTCTTCAAAGATCATCGACCCCATCCAGAGCCGGTGCGCCATCTACCGGTTCAGGCCGCTTGACCGGGAGGCGGTCATCGAGGAGATCACGAGGATCGCCGCAATCGAGGGGCTCACTGTCACGGAAGGAGCGCTCGACGCCATCGTCTACGTCGCCTCCGGGGATATGAGGAAGGCCATCAACGCCCTGCAGGGTGCCGCCATCCTCCGCCCCGCGATCGACGAAGGGTTGATCTACGAGATCACCGCGACCGCCCGCCCCGCGGAGATCGACGAACTCCTCGACCTCGCGCTGGCAGGGAAATTCGATGAGGCCGAGCAGGCTCTCTCCGACCTGACCCGCGGCCGGGGCATCGCCCCGAACGAACTGATCAACCAGTGCTACCGGGCGCTTGTCCGGCGCGATATCGACCGAGCACTCAAAGTGAGACTGATCGACGCCCTTGGCGAGACGGACTTCCGCCTCTCGGAAGGGGCAAGCAGCGACATCCAGATGGAGGCGCTGCTCGCCCGGTTCGTCCTCGCCGCAGGGGAGCACCGGTGAGGGGCTCCGGCCGTGCCCGAAGAGGTAACCGTCGAGGTCACCGACGTCGTCGGTGAGTGGACGAAGATCTTAAAGAAGCAGTTCAAGCGGGAGCTCGCCGAGCTCTCCCGTGAGTACCCGCATAAGCGGTCGCTTTACATCGATTTTCGGAAGATCTTAAACAACAGGCTCGCGTTCGAGCTCCTGCGGAGCCCGGGGAAGGTTCTCGGCGACATCCGGGATGCGATCGTCCAGAACAAACTCCTCAAACTCAAAGATGGTCAGGACCCGGAACTGATCAACATCCGGTTCACGAACCTGCCGCAGAAGACCGATGTCAGGGATATCCGGGCCGACCAGATCAACACCTTCGTCGCCATCGAGGGGATCCTCAGAAAGACGACCGAGGTGCGCCCCCGGATCGTCAGTGCGGTCTTCCGGTGCCGTTCCTGCAATAAGAACACCGATCCGGTCCCCCAGGGCTACGGGCGGTTCGATGAGCCCGACTTCTGCCCGAACTGTGAGAGGAAGACCCGCCTTGATCTGGTCATGAACCGGTGCCGGTTCGTCGATACCCAGAAACTCCGGATCCAGGAGTCGCCGGAAGGTCTCCGGGGCGGGGAGCAGCCCCAGACGCTCGATGTCGACGCCACCGACGACCTCACCGGCCAGGTCGCACCGGGTGACCGGGTGGTGGTGAACGGTATCCTGCGGTCGGTGCAGAGGGTCAACTACGGCCAGAAGAGCACGCTCTTTGACATCTACCTTGAGTGCAACTCCATCGAGATCGCCGAGAAGGAGTTCGAGGAGGTCTCGATCACCGAGGAGGACGAGGCGAAGATCAAAGCGCTCGCCCGCGATCCCCTGATCTACAAAAAGATCGCCCGGTCGATCGCGCCGACGATCTACGGGACCGACGACGTGAAGGAGGCGATCGCGCTCCAGCTCTTCGGCGGCATCGCGAAGGAGATGCCGGACGGCTCCCGTCTCCGCGGCGACATCCATGTCCTCCTGGTCGGGGACCCGGGTATAGCAAAGAGTCAGATCCTCCGCTACGTCGTGAAGCTCTCGCCCCGCGGGATCTACACGAGCGGCAAGTCGTCGACCTCCGCCGGGCTGACGGCAACGGCCGTCAAAGATGAGTTCGGTGACGGCCGCTGGACGCTCGAGGCCGGTGCCCTGGTCCTTGCCGATATGGGGATCGCCGCCGTCGACGAGATGGACAAGATGGCGAAGGAGGATAGGAGCGCGCTCCACGAGGCGATGGAGCAGCAGTGCTACGACGACGAGACTGAGGTCCTCACCGAGGCCGGGTGGAAGTTATTCCAGGACGTAACCACAGATGACCGTGTTGCGACGCTCTCCCCCGACGGGAGGCTCGAGTACGCAGCCCCGTCTAATCTCGTGGCGTCGGAATACGACGGGGAGCTGTACTACGTCAAATCACGGCAGGTAGACCTCGCGGTCACGCCGAACCACCGGATGTACGTCAACCTGAACCGGCGTGCCGACGAGTGGGAGGGGTTCGGGTTCATCCGCATGGACGAGATCCCCATCCACAAGAGGATGCGGTTCAAGAAGAACGCCGTCTGGGAGGGCGAGCCGCAGGATACGTATGAGATCCCGCCCGCCGTCAAGTTCGCGAACCAGAACTCCGCGGGGAGGCTTACCGACCCCATCCTTGTCGGGATGGACGACTGGCTTGAGTTCCTGGGCTACTTCCTCTCCGAAGGCTCAGTCCAGTGGCACTATCAGACAGGGGTCCCTTACCGCGTGGTCATATCGCAGAGGATGTCTGAATCGGCCGAGAAGATCAGGCGGTGTCTTGAGCGGCTGCCGTTCCGGTTCTCCTACGACGGGATAAATTTCGCGATCAACGCAAAGCAGCTCGCAGAGCACCTTGCACCGTTCGGCAAATGCCACGAGAAATACGTCCCCGATTACGCGAAAAGCCTCCCCCCGGAGCAGATCGAGGTGCTCCTCGACGCGCTCATGCTCGGGGACGGCTACGTCAACAAGACGACCGGGGTCTCGGTATACACCACTTCCTCAAAGAGGCTCGCCGACGACGTCACCGAGCTCCTGCTGAAGAAGGGGTGGTCCGGGAACGTCCATCTCATGCGGGAAGCTGGGACACCTACATCCAACCCGCAGGGCGGGACATCGGCCGCGACCCACGACATCTACCAGGTGACCATCATCCGCGACGGCCAGAACGAGCCGAACGTAAACACAAACGGACAGCGGCATATCGAGACGCGGCCCTATTCGGGTATGATCTACTGCCTTGAAGTCCCGAACCACACGCTCTACGTCCGGCGCAACGGCATCCCAATCTGGTGCGGCAACTCGATCTCGGTCGCAAAAGCCGGCATCACCGCGACCCTGAAGTCCCGGTGCGCCCTCCTTGGAGCGGCGAACCCAAAACTCGGGCGGTTCGACCAGTTCGTCCCGATCGGCGAGCAGATCGACATGCCCCCCTCGCTCCTCTCCCGGTTCGATCTCATCTTCGTGATGACCGATCAACCGGAGGCCCAGCGCGACGGGGCGATCGCGCAGCACATCATCAAGACCCACAGCGTCGGCGAGCTGCTCAAGCAGCACGCATACGCGCCGCTGCCGGACGTCAACGACGAGTACATCCAGCGTGCGCTTGCGCCCGTCACCCCCGATATCGACCCAACGCTGCTCCGGAAGTACATCGCCTACGCCAAACGGACCTGCTTCCCCATCCTCTCCGACGGGGCAAAGGAGGCGCTGATCGCCTACTACATGCGCCTGCGAAATCTCGCGAGCGGGAACAAGCCCGTCCCGGTCACCGCCCGGCAGCTCGAGGCGCAGGTCCGGCTTGCGGAGGCGAGCGCCCGGATGCGCCTCTCAAACACCGTCGACACCGAGGACACCGACCGGATCTTGAAGATCGTCGACGCCTGTCTCCGGCAGGTCGCCTACGACGCCGAGACGGGGAGCTTCGATATCGACAAGCTCGTGACCGGGGTCACGAAGTCGCAGCGCGACATCATCCGGTCGGTCAAGGAGACGATCCGGAACGTCTCTGGCGACTCCGGCGGCCAGGCAAGGGTCGACGAGGTCATCGACATCCTGGTCCAGCAGGGCTTCTCCCGCGACAAGGTCGAGCACACCATCGACCAGCTGAAACGGGGCGGCGAGGTGCTCGAACCCCGGCACGGGCTCGTGAAGCTGATCGGGTAGGGGGTCTACCCTTCACAACCAACCCGGGAACTGCCGGGAACCCGTAACCCGGTTTCCACCAGGATCGCCGGCGTAATAGGAAATCCTCTCATACGCCCTCCCCTGTGCGCACCTTCTTACTCCCATACCCCAAACCTACTACTACCATGTTCACCGACCGCGAGAAGGCCGCGTTTGAAGCCGGCATCAAGCTCGGCGCCCTCTACCACCAGTTCGTCGGGACGCCCATCGCCCGCGAGACCGCCGCGACCGTTGAAGCAGCCATCGAGCAGGCCGTCGGACTGCAGCCCTACGTGACGGATATCCGCGTCCGGCTGAACCGCGATATGATGGTTTCAAACCGGTTCGGCTACTCGGAACTTGCCGGGAAGATGTTTGATGCCGAGATCACGACCAAGGTCGGGACAACCGTCTGCCGGGCCAGGCTGCGCCTCGAGGACGACTACCCCATGATGGAGATCATCGAGATCCATGAAACCACCCGCGATACCGATCACTGACGACCATATCCATATCGACCCGGCAAACGGCCGGGGGATCGAGGCCGCGAAGGACTTCCGGCGCAGCGGTGGGACGCACATCTTCCTCGTCGCAAAGCCCTCCTGGTCGCTTGGCATCACGCCCTCTTCAGGCGACGACTACCGGGCGGTCTTCGACGCGACGCTCCGGGTGGCCGCCATGGTCCGGGAGACCGGGCTCGTCGTCTACCCGGTCCTCGGCGTCCACCCGGCGGAGATGAGCCGCCTCGCGGAACGGATGAGCCTTGAAGAGGCCGCCGCCGTGATGATGGCAGGGCTCGACCTTGCCGCCCGCTACGTCGAGGAAGGAGAGGCTGTTGCCCTCAAAAGCGGGCGGCCCCACTACGAGGTGGCGCCGGAGGTGCTTAGCGCCTCAAACGCGGTCCTCTATCACGCGCTCGAACTCGGGGCCGCGTGCAACTGCGCCGTCCAACTCCACGCCGAGAGCGGGCCCTGCGCTGATGTCGTGGAGATGGCCGGCAGGGCAGGAGTCCCGCTCGAGCGTGTCGTCAAACACTTCGCAACCCCCGATACTCCCCTTATGCCCTCCCTCATCGCGCGGCACGAGGAGATCCCGGCGCTCGCCCGGGCCGGGCGGCGGTTCACCATGGAGAGCGACTACATGGACGAGAACGCAAGGCCCGGCGCGGTGATCGGGCCGAAGTCGGTCCCGCGGTTCACGCACCGGTACCTGAAAGAGGGGCTGATCACCGAAGAGGATGCCTGGCGCATCCACGCCGCGACCCCGTCACGCACCTACGGCGTGGATATCGTCCTTCCTTAGGGAACAGCGCACCTTTTTGACGACTCCCGTCCAAGATATCTGAGATGTACTTAAAAGTGCACCACGTACCGGGCGCCGGTGAGGTGGTGGCTGCCTGCGACTCCGAGCTCCTGAATGTCACCCTGATGCACGGAGACGTGGAGGTCTGCATCACCGGAGGATTTTACGGCACAGAGCGTGCCGCCGAGGAAGAGGTCGGGCGTGCTCTTTTGGGCGCGACGAACGTCAACATTATAGGGAAGCGTGTCGTAGCCCTCGCCGTCGCCATGGGGCTCATCAGGGAGGAGGACTGCATCATGATCGGCGACGTACCCCATGCCCAGATCTTCGGGGTATAATCCATGACCATCCAGACGAACATCTGCCCCCGTTGCGGGCAGCCGACCGAGGAAGGGCTCTGCCCGCAGTGCCGGGCCGCGGATACCCGGCTGCTTGCCTGCGAGCCCCGCGTGATCGCGATCTACTGCCCGGTCTGCGACTCGCAGAAACGCGGCAAGACCTGGTCAGACCTCAAGATGACGCGTGAGGACCTCATCACCGAACTGGCTGTATCGGCGACGAGCATCCATGAAGACGCGAAAGACCTCCGGGTCGCCGTCCGGTCGGCAGAGACCGGGCCGAACAGGACGACCTGCACTGTCGACGTGGAGGGGACCCTCTACTCGGTCCCGGTCCACGAAACCTGCGAGGTCGAGATCCTCTGGCAGAAGGAGGCCTGCGACCGGTGCAGCCGCATATCCGGGGGCTACTACGAGGGGATCGTCCAGGTCCGGGCGACGGACAGGAAGATCAACGGCTACGAGCGCGAGGTCGCGGCAAGCATCGCCGAGCAGGCCGAAGAGTCCCTCCAGCAGGCGGGGGACCGCCTCTCGTTCATATCGGATCTCAAAGACTCTAAAGACGGCGTCGATATCACCGTCGGATCCCAGCACCTCGGCCAGGAGATCGCCCGGATGATCACGGGGGCGCTCGGCGGGCGGTATACGACCCATCCGAAACTGGTCGGCGAGAAAGACGGTAAAGCCCTCTACCGCGTCACCTACTCCATCCGCCTTCCTTTTTACCAGAAGGGGGACGTGGTGGTATCCCGCGGCGGCTACTTTGAGGTCCGCGATATCGACGGGCGGCGGCTCCGGGTCTTTGATCTCGCAACCGGCGCGGCCCGGACCCTCGCCGAAGGGGAGATCGAGCGCCGCGTAGGAAACGTCCGCGAGGCCGAGTCCGCGCTCGTCGTCTTCACACAGCCAAACATCCTGGGGCTGATGGACCCGAAGACCTACCAGACCCGGGAACTCGATGCTGTCCCCTGGACGTTCCCGGTCGAGGGGCAGCCGATCCGGGTGCTCCGCGACGACGAGCAGGACCGCCTGGTCATCGTCGGGTGAGGGGCCGCCATGCGTGCGCGGAAGGTGCCGGCGGCCGTTCTCGCCGATATCGCGGGTGCAGAGTGGGTGGACCCCGCCCGCCGGCCCTACGTCCGGGACGGCACCGCCTGGGTCCCGGTCCGGGAAGGGTATCCGGCCGACGCGGACCTTCCCGAGCGCGAGGCCTACCGGGGGCGCGGCTATCACCTCGTCGGGGATGTCGCGGTCCTCCACGGCGACGCGCCGTCGGAGGAGGAGCTCGCCGCGATCGTGGAGCACTGCCGCCCCCGGGGCGTCCTCCGGGTGAAGGGGTTCTCGGGCGCAACGCGCATCCCGGATGTGGAGGTCCTCTACGGGACCACGAGCGAGGTGCGCCACCGCGAGCAGGGCTACACGTTCATCCTCGACCCGGGCCGGGTGATGTTTGCGCAAGGGAACCGCAACGAGAAGGCGAGAGTCGCCGCGCTCGTCCGGCCCGGCGAGCGGGTTGCCGACATGTTCGCCGGGATCGGCTACTTCTCCATACCGGCGGCCGCAAGCGGCGCGCGGGTCCACGCGATGGAGATCAATCCGACAGCCTTTGAATACCTGGAACGCAATATTATGGCAAACCACGTCGCGGATCGGGTCACGGCAGAGGCCGGAGATTGCAGGACGCTCCTCTCCGGGGTCTACGACCGTGTCCTGATGGGGCACTTCGACGCCCCGTCGATGCTCGCCGACGCCCTCGCCCACACTCGTAGCGGGAGCGTGCTCCACGTCCACAGCATCGGGGACGCTACAGCCGCGATCCGCGATGCGGCGGCGGAGGCGGGCTTTGCGGCGGCGGTGATCTCCCGCCGGGTGAAGAAGTACGGCCCGCACGCGTGGCATATGGTGCAGGATGTGACGGTATCGTGAAGACACTCTTGGGAAAGACGGTGGTTCTCGCCGTGACGGGGAGTATCGCGGCTGTGGAGACGGTGAAACTCGCCCACGCCCTGCGCCGCCGGGGTGCAGAGGTGCAGGCGGTCATGACGGCGGCAGCAGCCGGGATCGTCCACCCCGATGCCCTGACCTACGCGACCGGGCGGCTGGCGATAACCCGGATCACCGGTCTCGTGGAGCACGTCCTCTACTGCGGGGAGGGCGGGGCGGCCGACCTCCTCCTCGTCGCTCCCTGCACGGCAAACACCATCGGGAAGATAGCCTCGGGTATCGACGACACCCCGGTCACGACCTTCGTGACGACTGCGCTCGGTCGGGGGATGCCGGTGGTGGTCGCCCCGGCGATGCACGAGAGCATGTACCGCCACCCGGCCGTTGCAGAGAACTTACGAAGGCTCCGCTCCTGGGGCATCGACGTCGTCGACCCGAAGGTCGAGGAGGGGAAGGCGAAGGTCGCGGATATCGATACGGTCGTCCTCCACGCTATGCGTGCAGTCTCCGGCCGACCGCTTTCGGGAAAACGGGTCCTCATCACGAGCGGGGCGTGCGCGGAACCCCTCGACGACGTCCGGGTCCTCACCACCCGGTCGACCGGGCAGATGGGGCGGGCGCTCGCGCTCGAGGCCTTCCGGCTCGGCGCCGACGTGACGGTGGTCCACGCGGGATCGTTTCCCTGCGTCCGAAATGTCCACGCAACGACCGCCGCGGAGATGCACCAGGCAGTCCTCCGGGTCTGCCGCGACGACGGGGTCGATATCTACGTCAGCGCGGCGGCTGTATCCGACTTCGCTCCTGAGCGCCGGGAGGGGAAGATCCCGAGCGGCTCACCGCTGACGGTCCGGCTCAACCCCCTCCCGAAGATCATCGACGAGGTGATGGCGGCCTTCCACCCCGTGACGGTGGCGTTCAAACTGGGCTGGCACGAGGAGGAGCGGGCGAGGGCGATGCTTGAGGCGGGCGCGAAGATGGTCGTCGTGAACACTCCCGTGGCGATGGGGGCGGCGGAGGGGTCGTTTCGGATCATGACCGCCGGCGGGGTTACCGAAGTGACGGGGAGCAAAGAGGAGGTCGCGGCGGCGGTATGGTCAGGACTGCTGTAGCCTTCTCTCCCGGGCACATATCCGGCTACTTCAAGCGGGTCGAGGGGCCCGACCCCCGGACCACCGGGAGCGTCGGGGCCGGCGTGGTCATCGACGAGGGGGTGCGCTCGACGGTCATTCCGGCCGCGGGAACAAGCGTCCGGGTGATCCGGCAGGGCCGCGTGAGCGCCGGGTCGCCGCCGGTCGAGTACGCCCTCGACCGGCTGGGGGTCACGGCCCGCGTCACCACGGAGTGCCGGCTCCCCATCGGCGCCGGGTTCGGCCTCTCGGCGGCCGCACTCCTCTCGACGCTCACGGGTGCAAACCACCTCTTCGACCTCGGCCTCTCCGCGGATGAGGTGGCCTCCCGGGCCCACGAGGCCGAGGTCGTTCACCGCACCGGCCTCGGGGATGTCGCCGCGAGCCAGGCAGGGGGTGTCGTCTGCAGGATGGGTCCCGGGATCCACGCGGAGATCATCCGCTTCTATCCGGAAGAGCCCCTCTATGCTGTGAGCCTCGGCCCGCTCCCGACCGCGTCGGTCCTCTCGTCCCCGGAAGCAATGGCGCGGATAGCCGCTGCGTATCCGGACCGCTGCCCCCGGGACCTCGCTGACTTCTGCCTGCTCTCAAGGCAGTTTGCCGAGAAAAGCGGGCTCATCGCGCCGGAGGTGCAGCGGGTGCTTCGCGCCTGCGACGCCGCGAATGTCCCGGCGAGCATGACGATGCTCGGAAACGGCGTCTTTGCCGCAGGCGATTCCGCACAGCGGGTGCTCTCGGGGTTCGGGGAGGTCTACCAGCTCCGGGTCGCACGCCGCGGTGCATACCTGATCGAGATGAAACCATGATACCAAAAGACCATCCACGGTACCGCTCTCTCATCGCCCGCGAGCGGCTGGCCCGGTGCGCCCGCGAAGGCGTCGTCGCCCTCGAGGGGCTTGCCGCGCACGGGCGCGGGGAGGCGTTTGACTACCTGATCGGCGAGCGGACGAGCGAGAGTGCAGCTCTCGCCGCCCGGACGGCCGCCGCCATGCTTCTCTCTGCCCGCCACCCGGTGATATCGGTGAACGGCAACACGGCGGCGCTTGCGGCGGAGGAGATCGCGGCCCTCCAGCGGGCGAGCGGTGCAGACGTCGAGGTGAACCTCTTCCACCGGACGGAGGAGCGGATAAGGCTGATCACCCGGCTCCTCGAGGAGCACGGCGTCCGGGTCCTCTCCGGGACCGCGGAACGGCTCGTCCCGCTCGCCCACGACCGCGGCCTCTGCCTCCGGGAGGGGATCGGGGACGCCGACGTGGTTCTCGTGCCGCTTGAAGACGGGGATCGCTGCGCGGCGCTCCGGGCGATGGGGAAGGCGGTCGTCACCATCGACTTAAACCCGCTCTCCCGGACCGCCCGCACGGCGACCCTGACGATCGTCGACGAACTGACGCGCGCGCTCCCCGCCATCACCGCGGCGTGCGCCTCCCTCGACCCGGACGAGCGCGAGCGCCTGGTCGCCTCGCTTGACAATACCTATCTCCTCCGGGCGGCAATAGATACGATGAGAGAGAGACTGGCCCATGCTCTGGAGTGAGGTCTACCGCCCGAAGGGGTGCGGGGATATCATCGGGCAGGACGAGGTCGTCCGCTATCTCGTCTCGTTTGCGGACGCCCGGAGCGTGCCCCATATGCTCATCTCAGGTCCGCACGGCACCGGGAAGACCGTGGCCGTCGAATGCCTGGCAAAACGGCTCTACGGTGAGAACTGGAAGGCGAACACCACCATCCTCAGCGCCGCCGATCTCCTCGGGCGGGGGAGGAGCGCTCTTGAGACGGACGAACGCTTTGCCCAGATCTACCGAAAGGACCAGAGCCTGATCGTCAACTTCAAGTACATCGTGAAGTGGTACGCCTCGATGCGCCCGCTCGACGCCGACTTCAAACTGATGGTCTTTGAAGATGCTGAAGACATGACGTTTGAGGCGCAGCAGGCCCTGCGCCGCACCATGGAGCGCTACAGCACCACCTGCCGGTTCGTCTTCATCACCATCCGGCCGTCGGCGATCATCCCCGCGATCGCATCGCGCTGCCTGCCGCTCTTCTTCGCCCCGCTTGAGAGCGCGCTCGTCCGCGCCCGCCTTGTGGAGATCCTCGCCGCGGAGGAGGCCACATGCCCGGCCGACGACCTCGACCTGATCGTCCACGCCGCACAGGGCGACCTGCGGCGGGCGATCCTGTACCTCCAGATCGTCGCCGGGGCGGGGAAAGGCCTCGACCTCGCGGAGGTGACGCGCTCCGAGACCTCAAATGTGGCAGCATCCGCGTTCGACGCCATACGGGCCGGCAACTTTGGCGCCGCACGCAGCATCGTCGAGTCGCTGATGATCGAGTATGGGCTCTCGGCGCGGGAGGTCGTCCACGAACTCCGGCAGGTGGTCAGGCGCGAGTACAACCACCCCGCCCTCGCCATCGCGCTCGCCGATGCGGATTGTCGGCTCTGCCACAACGCAAACGATTTTGTGCAGATCAACGCACTTCTTGCCCGGATCGCCCGGGAGGTGTTCAGTGAAGAAAGTACAGCAGCACTATGACGAGATCGCCGATATCTACGACGACCGCTACGACGGCAACCGCGGGAGGTACTACCATGGGCATATCTCCGACCACGTGATGAGCGTTCTTCCCAGGGGTGGGTTCCTCCTCGATATCGGGTGCGGGACCGGGCTCTTTGTGGAGCGCTACATCGAGGAGGGGGGCCGGGCGGTCGGCCTTGATATCAGCCCGGGGATGGTCCGGCACGGGCGGCAGCGCTGCCCGGAGAGCGGGTTCTTCGTCGGGACCGCCGAGGTCCTCCCGTTCCGGGACGCCGCCTTCGACGCCCTTGCAAGCCTGCTCGCCTTCAGTTACGTCCCCGACCCGGAGGCGATGCTCCGGGAGTGCTACCGGGTCTTAAAGCCCGGCGGCCGGATCGCCGTCTGCACCCTCTCGCGGACGGTCTTCACGAGCCTTGTCCCCGTCATCTACCAGGTAGGGGAGAAGGTCGGCCTGAAGAAGGTGGGTGTCGGGGATTTCGGCGAGCACTACTACACCAACGGCGAGATTGCCGGGCTCTTCCGGGAGGCGGGGTTCGAGGGCGTCTCGGTCAGCCGGTGCTCGTTTGCACACTTAAACCTCGCGGATCCGGTGTTCGCACTCGCCCGGAAGGTGGAGCCTTTCGTCGAGGAGAACCTCCCCTACCTGGCTTATAACGTCTGTGCGGGCGGGAAAAAACCGGAGGGTTAGGTCACGTCTGTGAGGGGGACACACGGGCTGTCCCTCTGACCTCAACCAGGAGACGTAGAGCGGTTGCGCCCCGCCCTCGCGGCAAACCGGCTCCCGGATTGCTCGATCTCCTATATGACCAGGGCTATCGAGACCGGACTCGCGATGCTCATCCTTCTGCAGAAAGATGACAACCTGACGACAGTCGCGGAGAGCCTCGACGCTTGTGGCGATGGGGATGCCGACGGCGTTTTCCAATGCAGGCCACCCGTTCGTCTTCCTCGTCGTCGAGAAGGATTCGGGCACGGTCCTCTTCATAGGGGGATCGTCAATCCCGAAAGCCCGTGGCGGGTGCGGAGCGGAGGCTGCTCTCTCTTCCCCCGTCGGCAACGGATACCGGGGCAGTCGCCGGTCGCCCGTTTCGTGGGAGGAACAGGATTAGTGCATCGATTCCAGATGAACAGACCATATCGGGCCTTCGTCCCCTCCCCCACGGAGCGCTCCCCTCCGGCAACCCCCACCCCGCCCGCGCTCCACCCGGGTGGAATACCCATACGCTTCTCCGGCACCCCCCACCCCGCCCGCGCTACGCGCTCCTCCCCCGCCCCCCCCACCGGGGGCGAGGGCAGTCATGGCGATACCCGGGGGAAGGCCGTGCCAGAGGATGGTGCTGGCGGCGGTTTCCCTGAGGGGTCAGATGAGGTTCAGGAGTTAGCCTGAACCCGGTTCTCCCCCGGGTTCTCCCCGTGCACTGGACCGTGGTGGATATCGCCATCGGGGGAGGGGACCGGGGAGGGTACCCGTACGTTCCTCCTCAAAGCCCCCGCCCCCCGGAGGGGGGGCAGTACGTGGGGATACCGGGGAAAAACCGTCTCCCGGGATGCAACCCCCGGACAGTGTGAAAAAAAGATCATACTCTCCTCTGTTGGGAGTGCCGGTAATTGAGAATCGTTGCATTAGTCTGGATGCTATAACCTGTTACCCTCAAACTTGTCTCTGAAAGACCCAATACCCCAACTACATAGGGGTGTAACGTCATGCTGGTCACATTTGAGGTAATCTATGGTGATGGATGGTGGAGCGCCAGCGCACATGCACCCGGGAATGCCATCTATACCCAGGGTAAAAGCATCGGAGAGCTCATCGATAATATCCTGGAAGCAACGTCGCTCCATTACACGGAAGAACTTGGAGCGTGAGAACAGATCACCATCATAACCAGGTATAAGTCAAAAACCCATGAACAGGAAAGCCAGATTCCATCATATTTTGAGTATAAGGTAGACATCATTGCCGCGACACCCGGTTGTTAGTGGATTTAAGTGACCAAAGTCCTTGAAAAACTCTGATTTTCTTTTCTCCGGCAGACCGGAAGCCATGTCCAGATGCATAAGGTTGTTGAAGGCAAACGACTCCGGGTTACCGTACCCCTTCACGATGAGCTCAGCGTGGCTACCCTGAACACAATCGTCACCGATGTTGCAGATTTTGAGGGTATGACAAAAGAGCAGATTTACGATCTCTTACGATAGCCCCCTTCAAAAGGATAACAGGTAGCTCCCCTCCGATCGAGAGCACACCCGATTTGCTCACGAAGAGCGGAGCCGGGAGAGGATCCGCTCTTTCTTTGCAAGCGCCGCTTCCGCCGCCCGCTCGACCCCGATCTTCATCTCCTCGAAATCTCTTTTATCCCCGTCCACGACCTTCTTCACCGGGGTGTAGGCCGACTCCCTGAATCGGGGCGAGAAGTCCCGGATCTCGCCGCCGACCTTGAGGACTGATTCTGGTTTTCCTTCCTCAACATAGCCGATCTCTTTCATCGCGACGCCTGCCGACCCGACGACCCGCCGGACCTCAGGTGCAACCTCAGGCGGCGCGACGACCAGGAGGGCGTCGAGGGAGACGCCGAGGTAGTCGATCTCGAGGGCATCGAGCATCTTGAGGACCTTCGGCTGCACGAGCGTGCGGAGTTCGTCCTCCTCGACGACGATCCGGCAGCCGGCGGTCTCCGCCATCTCGTAGGCGTCGCCCCGGAGGCCGCCGTTCGTGACGTCGGTCATGGCGTGGATCCCGGAGAGAACACTGCTCGCAAGGAGCGCTTCGCAGGCTTTCAGGAAATGGAGGTTGATCGTCTCATCGACGACCTCCGGGAACCCCGAGTAGATCGCGGCGGTGGCGATCGTCCCGCCGCCGGCCCCCTCGGTCATGAGGAGGACGTCGCCGGGGGCGATCTGTTTTCTGGCCGTGAGGTGCCGGGCGACCCCGACGGCGCCGACACAGCCGGTCATCCGGGAGCCGAGCACCATGTCCCCGCCGATCCGGAGGGTGGAGCCGGTCACGAGGGGGACACCCATCGCCTCGCCGACGGCGGAGACACCCGCCGTGTAGTCAAAGATCTTCGCGACGTCGCCGTCGTCGGCGACGTGGATATCGGAGAGGAGCGCGACGGGTTTTGCCCCCATCACGTAGACATCCCGGAGCGTCGCCCGGGTGACGTGGAACCCGGCGAGGAAGGGGAAGTCGGAGAGGCGGGAGTGCATCCCGTCGACGGTGGTGATGATATATTCCCCGGCGGCACGCACAGCACCGGCGTCGTCCATCTCGTCGACGCCGACCGCGGCCGACGTCCTGCCGATGATCCGGGCGAGCTGCCGGTGGGCGAAGAAGTCCCCGGACCCCCTCGACCCGACACCGAACTCACCCATCGTCGAGCCGGAGGGCTCGAAGGTGAAGAGGTCGCCGGACAGGTCGGTCGAGTTCTTCGCCTCGGCAAGGACCGCCCTGGCGAATTCTTCGGCATAGGCGGGGCTGATGCGGTTGCGCTTGATCGTGAGGATATCCCGGGAAAGAAGACGCACGATATCGTCGTCAGGGGTGCCGGCAGCAAGGTGCCGGCGGCTGATCTCTTCTACATCCATTGTAAGAGTGGTCGGTGCCCGAAGAGATAAAAGGAGTGGCGGCGGAGTTCTTCTCGCGGGCAAAGATTCAAGCGGATCCGCCCCGAATACTGATGGATGACGGGTGCGCAGATGGTCTCCGCATGTTCCATCGCCGGTTCCGATTCCGGGGGAGGGGCGGGCATCCAGGCGGACTTGAAGACGTTCACGGCGCTCGAGGTCTTCGGGCTGACGGTCGTAACGGCGGTGACGGCCCAGAACACCCGTGAGGTCAGGGGAACGTGGATGCTTCCCCCCGAGGCTGTGCGGGCTCAAGTAGAGGCGGTTGCCGACGATTTCTCCATCGGGGCGTGGAAGACCGGGATGCTCGGCGATGCCCGGAATATCCGGGCCGTCGCGGGGGCCCTGCCGGGCAGCGCCGTGCTCGTGATCGACCCGGTGATGGTCTCGACGTCAGGCTACCGGCTGCTCGACGAGGATGCCGTCACGGATCTTATCGAGCTGCTCATCCCCCGGGCGGCGGTCGTCACCCCGAACCTCCCGGAGGCGGAGGTGCTTGCGGGTATGCAGGTTGCAACCCTGGACGATATGGCCGAGGCCGGCCGGCGGATCCTCGACCTCGGCGCCGGGGCCGTGGTGGTGAAGGGGGGGCACCTTGCCGGCGGTTCGGCGGTCGACATCCTCGTCGACCGGGATGGAGTGACTGAGGCCTCCGGGCGCCGCTACCCCTACTCGGTGCACGGGTCCGGATGCTGCTTCTCTGCGGCGCTCGCCGCATACCTTGCCCGGGGAATGGCTGCGCGCCCCGCGTTCGCCGCGGCCCGGGAGTTCATCGACACGGCCATCGGAAGAGCGGTCGGAGGCCCGGGGCCGCTCCGGATCGTCAACCCCGGGGGAACGATCCTTCGCCGGCACTGAAATAATAGTTCTATTACGGGGCAAATTTTCGATGAATATTTCCAAATTTTGCTGAAAAATCCTAAAATTATCATGAGACGGATGCATGGTAAAATCCCCGTATAACGAACATTATCCTGTAGAAATGAGAAATACTCTATTGAGAGTTCAAAAACAAATGCGGAATTTTAATAAATACAAACTGGTAAGTATTGTAAGAATGGATGAGATCGATGATGCGATTCTTCGGGAACTGCAGAGAGACGGGCGGATGTCTATGGCAGAGCTCGGTTCGATGCTGGGTATCGCACCGTCGACGGTCTTCAAACGGATCGAGAAGCTGAAGAACGCCGGTATCCTCGAACGGTTCACGATCGTCATCAACCAGAAGTGTTTTGAGCATACCCTGATTGCTTTTCTGAACGTCAGGGTCCACCCGGACGGAAAGCAGGAGGTCGAGGCGTTTACGCGAGACCACCCGGGCATCCTTGAGGTCTACGAGGTGCTCGAACCCGGGGACTTCTTCGTCAAGGTCCGGGTGCAGAACATATCCGAGCTGAAGCGGAGCGTGCTCATCCCTCTCTCCGGCCTTCCGGGGGTGAAAGAGATCCAGACGATCATCTCCGTACGGAAGATCAAGGAACAGCGATAGGGTGGAACTGAATGCAGATTGAGATTATGCAGCAGATGCTTGCGATCGTGACGCTCTCCCTCGGAGCGCTCCTGATCACGGTCATCTTCAACGCCTACCGGATTGTCAGGCAGCCGACCCTGCTCTACTTCATCTACGGGCTTTTCACGCTGATCGTGGGGATCACGTTCGCGGACCTCGTGAGCGTCTTCACACCGGATGCCTTCACCGCCCTCTGGTCGGCGGTCTTCTCCCGTATCGTGGTGATCCTGGGGCTCTGCGTGATGGCCTACGGTATCCTGAGAGGATGAGATGCGCACCGGTACCTCGTTTGCCCGGGACTGGCAGCTGCTCAAGATAGCCCGGTCCCTGCGGCGGCACGATGTCGCCGGGCCGCTGGTGCGGATTCTCCTTGCGGACGCCTCCGGGGACCTCGTGGACCGGGTCGCCGCCATCGCCGGGAAACTTGGTGAAGAGGACGGGACGGCGCTTATCGCCCGTAACGAGGAGCGGTTCGATCCGCCCACCCTGATGGAGGGGCTCCTCCTGATGTGGGGGATCCCCTGCGACTCCCGGGAAACCGCCGATGGGAGCATGGTCATCACCATCGGCGGCAACGGCACAGCGCTCCAGGAGACCTTCGCGGACGTTCGGGTGGCCGCGCCCTACCTTGCCGGCTACGCCCGTGCACTCCAGCCGGACGCGGCCCTCACGGGCGACGCCGGCAGGATGACGCTCAGGTTCCCGCCCCGCGGGTAGGGCGGTTCCCTTCGAGCTTAAGTGGTCACAGCGGCGTTGCTGCCCCGGGAGCAGGACCGCCCGGGCCCGGTGCGGCCGTATCTCCTCCCGGGTCATCTACGAAGGTTCATCTCCGGTGCGTCCGTCGATCCCTTGAGGAGATCGTATGGAGGGAGATCGCGGTCTGCGGGAGTTGCGGGATGCCACTTGCCCGGGATGAGGGCGCCGGGACGGAGGCTGACGGGATACGGAGCGTGAACAGCTGCGCCTACTGCTACCGGAACGGCGCTTACACCGAACCGGATCTTACGCGGGAGCAGGCGGCCGAGCGGTATGCGCCGATGATGGCCTCAAACCCCGGGATGCCCGTCGAGAGAGCAAAAGAGATGGTGCAGCAGTATCTCTTGATGCTCCTGCGGTGGCGAAGGCAGGAGCAGTGACGAACCCTGCGCCCACCGGTGAGCGCGGGAACATCCTGCTCCCGCTCCGGTCCGGGCGGACCACCGCAGCCCGAAGCATGCGGATCGCTTGCGCTTCGCGTGAGACGGTTCTGTCGAACCCCTGCCTGTTCGTTCCGGAAGATCGCATCCCGTACATCGATTCTCAATTACCGGCACTCTCAAC
>JAGVUK010000258.1:0-5042 GCA_019136335.1 Methanomicrobiales archaeon | reverse complement strand
GTCCTCGCCCCCCGAGGGGGGGGCGGGGGCTTTGGGGAGGAACGCCCGGGTACCCACCTGCGGGGAGGCTGGAGAGAAACTTATGGGTACCTGCCTGTGGGGAGGGGGAATGCCCCCTCCCCGGCCCCCTCCCCCGATGGCGATATCCCCACGGTCCACTGCACGGGGGATCCCGGCGAGAAACCAGTTCCGGGGCGGTTCTCCCCTGTCTATCCTTTCGGGAAACCGGCGTCGATACCGCTTCCTGGCACGGCTTTCCACCGGGTATCGCCACGCACTGCCCTCGCCCCCGGGAGGGGGCGGGGGAGGAGCGCGCAGCGCGGGCGGGGTGGGGAGGAGGGAGACGCGTATGGGCATTCCACCCGGGTGGAGCGCGGGCGGAGCGGGGGGACGGAGGGGAGCGCTCCGTGGGGGAGGGGACGAAGGCCAGAGAGGGTCTGTTCATCTGGAATCGATGCGCTAGCGGTACCCGGACACTGGACTCCGCGAACTTCCGCGGCAATGCGAGAGGCGCCTGATGCGGATAGCGATCGAGCCTCTCGCGTTGAGCGCGATGCCGCGAAGCGCGATAATCCGAAGGGCCGGAGTTCGAGCACCGAAAGGTTGCGAAGGGAGGTCGACGGTTTGACCTTTGGGGGAAGAGCCGGGCCCGGGTGGGGTGGGGGGGACGGGGGGTATTGCCTTGTTGCGAAGAGGGCTCGCCCCGGGGAAAATTCAGATCGAGGGACGGGGACGAACACCCGGGCCGGCACAGGGGTTCCCCGGGCAGCCGCCGTGCCCCCTCACCGGGATATGCAGCACGGGTTCTGGCACCCCCTCCTTCTGCCGTCCGGCAGGGTCTCGCCGGGCCAGAGCAGGAAAAAGCAGTCTCCTGACCGGATCCTGACAAACACGCGGCAGGCCGTTCTGGACTGCCAGAAAATAGGCCGGAGTTCGCGGGAAAACATTTCCAAGGTTTTATCCCGCGGACTCCGGCTTCCCTTGCGCCCCGGCACGAGCGCATCGAGGTCTTTCTGGGAACTCAAGATGGTTGTTCGACGGTCGTCCACACGCCCGCCGGACGGGCCGGGCGCAAACATGTGCTCTGCTGTCGACGCACCCGGGGCGGTAATGATGGGCTGTTTTGCCCGTCATCACCACCGCAGGTCCCCTTCCAGGGAGAGGGTCTTACTTGAACACGTTGAAGATCTGGTCGCTGCCGGTCGCGAAGAGCCGCTCCCGCTCGGCCTGCTCCTCAACGAGCGCAAGCACCGGGAGATCCATGTCCACACCCGGGGTGTGGCCGAACATCCTCTCCATGTCCGTCTGCAGGGCGTGCATGTAGAGCGAGTTCGCGATCTCCATCGGGCAGTTCTCCTCGCACTGGCCGCAGTTGACACAGGAGTCCGCCACGTGGGCGTAGCGGATCAGGTGGAACATGAACGGCACAGGGAGCACGCCCGGCGGCACCAGGTAGGGTTTCTTCGTGCTGCACTCGACGCAGTAGCAGATCGGGCAGTTGTCGATGCAGGCGTAGCACTTGGTGCACCGGGACGAGTCCTCCATGATCTTCTGGAGGCGTTCCTTCCCCTCACCGAGCCCCTCGAAGTAGCGTGCCCGCCACTTGTCGCCGAGCTTCAGCATGGCGTTCTCGACCTTGCCGCGGATCTCGATTCCCTTCGGGTTCGCGGGCTCGGTGGCGACCGCCCCGGCCTTCACGGCCCTGCTCAGGAGATCCGCTCCCTTCCCGGAGCAGACCTCGACGAACGTGGCCTTCCCGGCCTTATCACCGATGACACCCCAGTTCCCGCAGGCGAGGTCGGCCTGGCGCGGGACCTTCATCTTGCACCGGCGGCAGTTCGCCCGGCGGCCGAAACCCGCTTCCTCGAGTTCGTCCATCGAGATGCCCTTGTGCTGGCCGTCCTTGGTGACGATGATGAACTGACCCTTGTCGATCTCCTCCTTGACGACATCGTTCGGGTCAACCCCGAACTTCTCGCGGATCATCTTCCGGGCGGACACGGGGCTGACCGAACCGCCGCAGTTGACGCCGATCAGGAGGAGGTTGTCCAGGTTGACCTGGTTGCGCTTCGCAAGCTCGTAGATGCCCATCGCGTCGCAGCCCTTCACCGTCACGGCAAGGCGCATATCCTCGGCGCCCCCGAGGTACTTCTTGATCAGCTTCGCAAGCAGGAGCGTCCCGCAGTGGAGCGAGCCTGCCGTCTGCGCGATCTCGGCCGGATCGGTGATCAGCGTCGGCACCGCGTCGTAGAGGTCGACGCCCTTCTTCACCGCCAGCACGCCGTCGACGATGTCGTTTTCCAGGGCAAACTTGAGGAGCCCGGTCACCGCGCCGCCGCATTCCGCGACCTTCGCGATATCGGGGCTCGTCGTCCAGGCGTATACCATATCTCCCTTTGCTACCATCTCACTGCACCCCCGTGATCTTCTCGACGGCAACCGCACTGTGCTTCAACTCCGGCATCTTGGAGAGCGGGTCGAGAGCGGTGTTCGTCAGCTGGTTCACAGATCCCTTCCCGCCGAAGTGCATCGTCATCATCAGCACACCGGGCGCGACCTCATCGGTCACCCTGGCAAGGGCCTCTGCCTGTCCGCGCCTGCCCCGGAGCCGGATCTTCTCTCCGTTCTGGATCTTCAGCCGCGCGGCATCCTCGTTGTTGATCTGCACGTAGGCTTCGGGCACCTCGTGGTGGAGGATCTTCGCCCGTCCGGTCTGGGTCCGGGTGTGGTAGTGGAAGATCAGACGTCCGGTCATCAGGGTGAACGGATACTCGGCGTCGGCGACCTCCGCAGGCGGCCGGTGCTCGAGCCCGAAGAAATGCCCGAGGCCGTCGGCCGACGAGAACTTCTCGCGGTGCAGGATCGGGGTTCCCGGGTGCTCCAGGGTTGGGCAGGGCCAGTGGACTGCTTCGGGCTTCTCTAACCTATCGTAGGAGATGCCGGCCATCGACGGGGTGACCCGCCGCATGTCGTCCCAGATATCCTCCGGCGAGTTGAAGTCGAATCCCGCAAGGCCGAGCTTGTGGGCGAGGTCGACGAAGATCTGCCAGTCCTCCTTCGAATCGCCGGGGGTCTGCACGGCCTTCCTGATACGGTTGACCCGCCGCTCGCCGCTCGTGAACGTCCCGTCCTTCTCGGCGAAGGAGGCGCCGGGGAGGATCACGTCGGCGTACTGCGCCGTCTCGGTCATGAAGAGGTCCTGCACGACGAGGAAGTCCAGTTTCTCAAGCGACCGCATGACGTGGTTCGAGTCGGGATAGGAGACGACCGGGTTTAACGCGAAGATGTACATCGCCTTGATCGGGTCGCCGCACTGGGTGATCTGCTCCGTCAGGGTCACGCCGTACTCGCTTGCAAGCCCGGTGACGCCCCAGAGTTCCTCCATCCGCTTGCGGGCGGCATCGTCCTCGCACTTCTGGTAGCCGGAGAAGACGTTCGGGTAGGCCCCCATATCGCAGGCGCCCTGGACGTTGTTCTGGCCACGGAGCGGGTTGACGCCGACTCCAGGTCTCCCGACGTTGCCGGTGAGCATCGCGAGGTTCCCAAGCGACCTGACGTTGTCCGTCCCGGTCGTGAGCTCCGTGATGCCGAGGCAGTAGATGATCACCGCATTCTTGGCGCTGGCATATATCCGCGCGATCTCCTTGACCCGCTCGGTGGGAACGCCGGTGATCGACTCGACCTCCGCGTACTTCTCGACGGTCTTCATCAGGTCGTCAAAGCCCGTGGTCCGCTTCGCGATGAACTCCTTGTCGTGGAGATTCTGCTGGATAATCCAGTACATGATCGAGTTGATCAGGGCGATGTTCGTCGAGGGGTTGTAGCGGACGTAGTGGTCGGCCAGGCGCGCCGTGGGCGTGTAGCGCGGGTCGCAGACGATGACGGTCTTGCCCGCCTTCTTCGCCTGGAGAACCCGGCGGCCCGCGAGCGGGTGCGCCTCGACACTGTTCGCGCCGATCATGAAGACGACGTCTGCGTTCAGGACATCCTCGAAGGGATTCGTCGCGGCACCGGAGCCGAACGAGAGCGAGAGCCCCGCGACGGACGGTCCGTGGCAGATACGCGCGCAGTTGTCGATGTTGTTGGTCTTGAAGGCCACCCGCGCGAGTTTCTGCATGATGTAGCACTCTTCGTTCGGCGTCCGGCACGAGACCTGGAACCCGAGCGCCTTCGGCCCGTACTTGTCGCTGATCTCCTTGAACTTCGAGGCGACGAGACTGAGCGCCTCATCCCAGGACGCTTCTTCGAACTTGCCATTCCTCTTGATGAGGGGCTTTGTCAGCCGGTCGGGGCTCTGGACGAATTCCCAGCAGGTTGCTCCCTTGGGGCAGAGTTTTCCCTCGTTGATCGGGCTCCTCTTGTAGGGTTCTACCCCTACGAGTTTGCCGTCGTTCACCACAAGGTTAAGGCCGCACCCTACACCGCAGTAGGGGCAGGTCGTGGGAACGTACCGTAACTTTCCGTTGGTTTCTGTCATTCACATTCTCCCGATTGTTGAGTATAAATTTAAACTTACCCTTTTAACATTCACCGGGATGCCACCAAGTATAGTTGATCTTGATGCGTCACCAGACCGGTCATTCGAGATATATCGCCTCATATTGCTTATATTCCGATTAAACATGATTTATTCTGTTATATCCTGAATATACTATTCGGATGTAAATTAAATTTAATTTAACGATCCAAAATGTTTACAACTAACCTTGACCCAATATTCTTCCGTGCAACCGAGATTGAATCATACATGGGACGACATCGAGGCCAGGCTCAGGTCTAAAGGCTCCTCCCCGGAGATGATCGAGCACTTCCGGCGATGCATCGATTTTCACACGTTCGCAGCCCCCGGGCTCCTGGTGGGGGTCTTCATGGTGGATTACGCCCTGGAACTTCTCAACCCTCCCCGGGACGAGAAGATCTACGCCGTATGCGAGACCACGAAGTGCCTGCCCGACCCCCTCCAGATGATCGCCCACTGCACGACCGGTAACCACCGCCTCAGGGTGCTCCCGATCGGGAAGTTCGCCATCACCATGAACAGG
>JAGVUK010000222.1 GCA_019136335.1 Methanomicrobiales archaeon | reverse complement strand
GTTTAAGCGTAAGAAGGATCGCCGATAGCCCCAGGGCCTCCACATCATCCCGCTGATGCGGCCTCGCGCGAAGACGCGAAGATCGCGAATGGGGGCAACCCCGGGGCGTGCGGGTCTCCCCCTCCCCGGTCCCCCCGTGGCGATAGCCACCACGGTCCGCTGTCCGGGGATTGCCCGTACGTGCAGCCTCTCGCCACCCCGCATGATCGTTTTATCGGGCGGTCCCCGTGAGGGGGCGGGGTGGTGGGGACGAGGAGTGAACAACGTCCGGCAATTCGGAACCGATGCACAGTTGGACTATTGTGCCTTTGCCTCACGCACGAAAACCCTCAAAATATGGGGAAACGGCCCCTAACCGGAGACCTCGTCCCAGAACCCGGCGACGGCGGAGAAGATCCGCTCCCGGAGTTCGATGAGCCGTCCCTCGTCGGCCGGGTTCCCCCCAGTCTCGTAGAGGCCGCGGTTGATCTCGATCTGGACCCAGGGGACACGGGCCCGCCGGTAATGCGCCACCGATATGAATCCGCCCCTGAAGGGATCGTTCATGGCAATCCGCCCCTCGCCGTCGAACTCTGCCTCGAACGACCGGGCAAGCGCCTGGAGCCACTCCGGTGGGCAGGTCACGAAGCCGCCCCTTTTCACCGGTCTCCCCTGCCGGTCCCCCCGGTTGCTCAGGCAGAAGAGAGGGCGCGGGCGCCCGGCATCCGGTCTGACCGGCGGGGCCCGCGGCAGCATGCTGTGGCAGTCGAACGCGATCTCGATAGGCGAGGCATCGAGGGCCCCGGCCAGCCGATCGTGGAACGGGTAGTAGTAGTCCTTCAGGAGGGTCCCTATCAGTTCCCTGCCGGGCACCTGACCCCTCCGGTACACCGGGGTCCCGTCCTGCGTAATGACCTTGACCACGCCGTCCTGGGACCGCGGCGGGTACTCGTAGGGCGGCCGGTTGGTGTCGACGAAGATCCGGGAGATGTCAAAATCGACCAGCACCTCTGCCCTGTCGTCGAACCCGTAGAGGAGACGGGTATGGGGGTCGCTGTTGAAGACGATCTCCTTTTTTGAGAGGCTGACGAGACCGCGGATCTCGGGAGGAACAGAGACGCCGCCGTGGGGGATCGAGAAGAGGAACGGGTACCGGCCGCTCACCCCTCCTTCCCCCCGCCGGGGCGTCTCCGGGAACTGACGCTCATCCTGTTTTCAACCGTATTCGTATGGTATGGGAAACCTGATACAAAAGTGCACTGGTCAGGGATGCCCCGGAAAACCCTGCCTCCCGGCCCGGGCGGACACGCATAATAAGGTGGAACACCTCTCTATCATCAGGAACGAGGGCCCCGAACGATGAGTGATACTGGAAGGGAGGAATGGTCGTCGACGCCGGGCTTCATCCTTGCAAGCATCGGATCGGCCGTGGGAATAGGAAACATATGGCGGTTCCCCTACATCGTGGGCTCCAATGGGGGCGGCGCGTTCCTGATCCCGTACCTGATCTCCGTCTTCCTCTTCGGCCTCCCCCTGATGGTGCTGGAATTTGCCATCGGCCGCTCAACGGGGAACTCGGTGGCCTCTGCCTTTCAATCCCTGCGACAGCGATTCTTCACCGTGGGCCTTGCCATCGTCGTCATCGTCTGCCTTATCCTCAGTTACTACCTCGTCATAACGAGCTGGGTGCTGGCCTATGCCCTCTTCTTTGCCCTCAACCGGCCGGTGGACTTCGGTGCGTTCACCGGCTCCTATCTTCCGCTCGCCTTCTTCCTCCTCTCGGGGCTTGCCGTCTTTGTGACGGTGCGGTCCGGGGTCAGGGAGGGGATCGAGAAGGTCGCCCGGTATCTCATCCCGGCCCTGGTCGCGATCCTCCTCTTCCTCGTGGCCTTCTCGCTCACCGGGCCCGGGGCGCTCGAGGGAATCCGGTTCTACCTCCTCCCGGACTACTCGAGGCTCGCCGACCCGGGCGTCTGGACCGCGGCGTTTGGGCAGGCCTTCTTCTCGCTCTCGGTGGGCATGGGCGTTATGCTCACCTACGGCAGTTATCTCAAGAGGGGAGACCTTTTCCGGAGCGCCTCCATCATCGCCGTCGCCGACATGGTGATCGCAATCCTTGCCGGGCTCATGATCTTTCCCCTCGTCTTCACCGCGGGAGTCGACCCCGCAGCCGGGGTGAACCTCGCGTTCGTCACCCTGCCCTCCGTCTTTATGGAGATGCAGTTCGGCATGGTGCTCGGGGCGCTCTTCTTCCTGATGCTCTTTGCCGCAGCGCTCACCTCTGCGGTCTCCATGCTCGAGGTCCCGGTGGCGACGCTGATGGACTCGTACGGCTACGAGAGGAGACGCGCGACGCTCCTTGTCTTCGCTGCAGTCATGCTCCTCGGGCTTCCGTCCGCCCTCAGTTACACCGCCCTCCGGTTCGAGATCTTCGGGGCTCCGTTCCTTGATCTTGCCGATTACACGTTCGGGACGATCGGCCTCATCGCCGCAGGGCTGATCCTGAGCGTCGTCGGGGGGTGGTATATGGACCGCACCCGGATCTGTGCGGAGATCGGCGGGTGCGGGTGGCAGCAGCGGATCTATATGGTGCTCATCCGCTACTGCGTCCCGGTGATCCTTGTGATCACGCTGGCCGCGAACCTCTTTTTGGCCGCGCTGTGAGCGGGGGGCACGCCCGGGCACGGCTCGTCCTGCGGAGTATGCCCGGCCACCGTTCCCGGTCCCCTCCCCCCGGCGCGATAGCCGCCACGGTCCAGTGTCCGGGGACAGGGCCGAAGAAGAACCGGGTCCGAGCTAACTCCTGAACCCCACCTGCCCCCAGGAGATCGATGTCAGCACCACCACCTGGCACAGCCCATCCCTGGATATTGCAAGCACTGCCCCCTTCCTGCGGGAGGGGGCGGGGGAGGAGGCCGGAGGCCGGGCGGGGTGGGGGGTGCCGGAGAGATGTACCAGTAGCCCCCTTCCACGTGGCGGCAGCCTCCACGGATCGGTGCCCGGGTTCGCACCGGAGAATATCCAGCCCCGGCACCCACCTCATCGTGGGTGAGACGATCACCCGGGCCGGAACCGGGGTCCAGGAGAACGGGTTTTTCTGCCAGTCAGGCCGTCTGGATAACCGTTTCCCGCACCTGGGGTGTTGACGCCCGGACCCGCCGTGCCGCCGGAACGAACAACAGGCACCCGTCTGTCCTACCCTTCCGGGTACTCCTCTTCAGTGCACCAGACCTCGAGCGCCGTGTCCCCGGGCTCGATCCGGTCGGCATACGCCTCCGGCGTCGTGCCCTCGTCCATCCATATGGTGTCGGCCAGGTGGTCCCCGGAGATGCGGTAGAGGCAGCGGTACCTCCACGGTGATCCGGGTCTCACGTCCCGCTCGTAGATCTGCCGGGCAAGCCCGGACGAGCAGAAGATGCCTTCCTCCGGCTCGAAGAGGACCTCTTCGACGTAGCGCTGGATGTACCACCGGAGCTCGGAGACGAGAGCAAGCGCACTCCCGAGTGACGCCGTCCGGACACGTATGCCATACTCCAGCCTGTCGGGCTGATAAAAACGAAGAGCCCCCCTGCTGGTCTCGGACTTGAGCAGGGTGGTGTAGAGGTCAACCCCCTCGGGCTGAATGAGGAGGACGTTCATCGCATAGTTGTGGGCGCGGGAGGTCGATAAGGGTTCCCTTGAGGCGCGCATGAGGCAGAGCGAGAGACAGCACAGGTGAAGATCCGGGTGCCGGGCGCAGGAATGAGTGCGAAGGACAGGGTGCCGTCTCTGTTTTGGAGGAGTTCTTCACAGAAAAAACCGGGGAATGGAGGAGTCCCCATCAGATATACATGCGGGTGTCGGGAGCCGCCGCCACCTCGCGCTTCACCTTTCTGAGCGCCGCAAGGAAGTCCTCGTGGTCGACGGCATCGGCGTCCCGCCGGACCGCCATCATGCCGGCCTCACGGCAGACCGCCTGCAGTTCCGCGCCGGTGGTGTGTTCGGCGAGGTCCGCGAGCCCGGCAAGGTCCACGTCCCTTGAGAGGGACATCTTCGCGGTGTGGATCTTCAGGATCTCGAGGCGTGCCCCGGCATCCGGAAGGGGAACCTGGATGATGCGGTCGAACCGGCCTGGGCGGAGGAGAGCCGGGTCCAGCATGTCGATCCGGTTCGTCGCCGCCATGATCCGGACGTTGCCGCGGTTCCCAAAGCCGTCCATCTCCGCGAGGAGCTGCATCAGCGTCCGCTGGACCTCGGCGCTGCCGGAGGTCCCGTCGTTGGTGCGCATACTCCCGATCGCATCGATCTCGTCGATGAAGACGATCGCCGGGGCGCGTTCCCGGGCGAGGACGAAGAGCTCCCGCACGAGTTGCGCACCCTCCCCGATGTATTTGTGGACGAGTTCGCTCCCGGACATCCTGATGAACCGGGCACGGGACTGGCGGGCAACGGCCTTTGCGATCAGCGTCTTCCCGGTCCCAGGCGGCCCGTAGAGGAGGATGCCTTTCGGGGGCTCGACGCCCACGCGCTCGTAGATCTCGGGTTTCGTGAGCGGGTACTCGACCGCTTCCCTGACCTCCTCGATCTCTTCCTTCAGGCCGCCGACCTGCGCGAACGTGACGTTCGGCTGTTCATCGAGCTCCATGACCCTGACCCTTGAGTCATAGATGTTGCCGATCGTCTTGACGACGGAGAGCGTGTTGTTCACCGCCACCTTCATCCCGGGCTTGAGGATACGGTGGAGTTTCTCGCTGACCGTGGTGACGTACTCCTGGTTGTTGCCCTGCTGCCGGAGATACACCTCGCCGTTCTCCAGCACGTCAACCACAGCGGCAACAAACAGCGGCACCCGTTTCAGCTGGCCGTTCTCTTTGCGCAGTTGCATGACCTCCTTCTCAAGCAACTCGTTTTTTAGTTTATAATCCAGGATCTGCGCCTTCAGGTCCTGGATCTGGAGGCTGAGCATATCGTGCTCGCTGCCAGGGCTGCTGCCAACGGTTTCGTCCATGTTACTCATATAGTTGGATCTCCAACCTCATTATAGTGGTGGCAGTGACCATGCAGGGCAGAGGCATATCCAGGGGTATCGGGAGCGGAGACCTCCTTGTTTCACCCGAACCCATATCGTTTCTCTCGGGTGTCGACCCCGAGACGGGCATCGTCATCGAGCGCGGACATCCGCTTGAGGGCCAATCCATCGCCGGGCGCGTGCTCGCATTCCCGTACGGGAAGGGGTCGACGGTCGGGTCCTACGTCATCTACGCGCTCAAACAGAACGATCGGGCCCCTGCGGCGATCGTCAACACCGAGGCGGAGCCGATCATCGCGGTCGGCGCGATCATCGCGGAGATCCCGATGGTCGACCGCCTCCCGCCGGAGTTCTCCCGCCTCGCCCCCGGCACCCGGGTGACGGTGAACGGGGATACAGGCGAGGTATCATATGATGAGAACACGTGATACCCCCTGTGGAAACCTGCTACGATATCCTGGGGATCGCCCCTGACGCGACCCCCGATGAGATCCGGGCGGCCTACCGGAAGCTCGCCAAGCAGTACCACCCGGACGTCAACTCTGACCCTGATGCGAGCGAGCGGTTCATTGCCATCCAGCAGGCATACGAGGTGCTGATCGACCCGGAGGCCCGGGCGCGCTACGACCTCTCCCTCAGGCAGGGGGGTGCCGGGGCGGCACCGCGTGACCCGTTCCGGCACCGGGCGGCCGGCGCGGGAGGGCAGACGGCGTGGGCGCCGGAGTTCACCTGGAGAGCACAAGCGCCCGGCCCGGGGGCCGGATGGCCCGGCACCATAGCGGTCCTGATCGTCTGGGGCGTGGCATTCATCCTCATGCTCGTGCTCTCGCTCCTCTTGCGCGCGGTTATCGGCGGCCGGCGGCAGTAGTGCAACGATTCTCAATTACCGGCACGCTCAACGGAGGAGAGTATCGATCTTGTTTCACACTAGCCGGGGGTTTGCATCCCGGGAGGCGGCTTTTCCCCGGTATCGCCACGTACTGCCCCCTCCGGGGGCGGGGGCTTTGAGGAGGAACGTACGGGGACCCACCTCGCCCTGACTGCCCCCGCCCCCCGGGGCGGGGGAGGAGGCCGAAGGCCGGGCGGGGTGGGGGCTACCGAAGAAGCGTACGGGTATCCCCCTGCGAAGGCCGGGCGGGGTGGGGATGCCGGAGAGGAACTTTTGGGTGACATTTTGCCCGGGAAGGGGACGAGCCCCCTCCCCGGTCCCCTCCCCCCGTGGCGATAGCCACCACGGTCCAGTGTACCGGGACAAGCCTGGAAAACCGGGTTCTGGCTCTCTCCTCCCCCGGGAAACCGCTGCCAGCACTACTCCTGCGGAGGGGACGGAGGGGAGCGCTCCATGGGGGATGGGACGAAGGCCGGATAGGGCCTGTTCATCTGGAATCGATGCAGTAGTGCCCTTCGGTGCCGGATCACGCGAAACCTTATCAGGGGGGACCACCTCTCAACATCTCCACCGCGATTGTGCGGGTGGTTACCCTTCAGGGAGTGTGATCGCATGGAGAAAGTGAAACGATACCGGTGCAAGTACTGCAACTACATCTACTCCCCTGTGCGGGGAGAGCCGCATCGGGGTATCCCGGCGGGTACCGCGTTTGAAGACCTGCCGGCTGACTACATCTGCCCGGTCTGCGGTGCGACCGGCAAAGGCCCGATCGGGGCGTGGGGGTTCGAGCCCTGGGAGCCGACGAAGTACGTCTGCAAGATCTGCGGCTACGTGTACGACAAAAATCGCGGCGAACCGCTCCGCGGCTACCCGAAAGGTACTGCATTCGAAGACCTGCCGGAGGACTATACCTGCCCGGTCTGTGGGATGGACCCGAAGATCACGAGTTTCTACGGGTCGGTCGGCAAGGCGCAGTTCGACCCCATCCTGGATGTCTGACCGGGGAGGCGTCCCGGCCTTTTACGCGCTGGTTCCCCGGCGGTTTGCCTGGAAGATACGTGTTCAGGTTTCGCCGTGAAGCGCGCCCGCCCGCATACCGATGCCGCCGGCAGTCTCCCCGGCGGCAGGCGGCGCGCCCGCCGGTGCAGGAGAACCGTGCTCCGGCACGGTTCGGCAGTCTCCTGCGGCGGCGCTTTCTCCCGGGAGCCATGGCGCCCGGCAGGGCAACGCCGATCCGTTTGATGCTCTCCAGGGGCCTGAATCCGGCGGCCTATCGTTTTGCCCGAAAACCCGGGTCTACAGGACAAACCGGTCTTCTCAAATAGTGACGAACGCACCAACACTTAGGAAGAGTACGGCTACCCGCAAGAAGGTAATTATTCGCGAAGAGTATAGCGTTGAACACTCACGTGGCGCACAAGCAGCGGCAGATGATGTCGGATGGATTTCTTCGGTAATATTCTGGGTCAGGGGAAGAACGCGAACCCCTCGATAAAACAGGGCACCTCTCAGTTCGAGGCCGGAAACTACAGTGAGGCGGTGAAGAGCTTTGAGAAGGCGCTCAAGATCGATCCCGAAAACGGCCTGGTCCGGTTCTCCCTGGGCCAGGCGCTTGCCTGTCTTGGCAGGGACGGCGAAGCGGTGATCTGGCTCCGGAAGGCTCTCGAGTCGTCCCCCGGCGACGCCGGGATGCTGCGGGCGCTGGGGCACGCCCTCGCCCGGGCAGGCGATTACGAGGAGGCGGCCGGGTGCTTCGCAAAGATCGCCGAAGGAACTCCTGCTGATACAAACGCCTCGTACTGGCAGGGGGAGATGCTGGAACGGCTCGGGCGATATACCGACGCGGCGGCGGCCTACGCGCGAGCGCTGGACGGGAATCCGGAGAACGTCGTCCTGCGGGAGAGACTCGGGCGGATGCTCGAGCGGACCGGAGAATTCCGGGAAGCGGCGGCCAATTTCGAGCGGATCCTCAGGGCGAACCCCGGCAGCACCGAGACGATTGCGAGAATCGGGACCTCCCTCCTGTACCAGGGGGATTACCCCGGAGCCATCGAGTCGTTTGGCCGGGCGCTCGATGTGGAGCCCCGCAACCTCAACGCGCTCTACGGCAAAGCCCGGGCACTTGAGCACCTCGGCCGGTTCGTGGATGCCGCCGGCTGCTACGGGGAGATCGCCGCCGCCGATCCGGAGAACGTCCCCGTCTGGTACCACCGCGGCTCGCTCCTCCTCCGGGCGGGGAGGTATGCGGAAGCGATGGAGTCGTTCGACAAGGTCGCCCTCGCCGACCCGGACCACATCCCGGTGCGCTACTCCATGGGTCTCGTCTATGATACGCTCGGCCGCTACGACCGGGCGGTCAAGAGTTTCGACCACGTCCTGAAGCACGACCAGGGTCAGGTCCACGTTTGGTACGCCCGCGGGATGGCGCTCTTCTGCCTCGGCCAGTACGCCGAGGCGATCCGGTCGTTCGACCGCGTGCTTGAGAACCGGGCGGTGACCGGGATGAAGTGGATCGGGAGCAGCACCGACCTTGCGCTCTTCGAGAAGGACGACATGCGCCCTCCCGGGAAGCAGAAACCGCTGAAGTTCGACACCTTAAACGAGATTGTCCTGAGTTTCCGGGGGGTTGCGCTGCTCCGCCTCGGGCGGTATGCGGAGGCGCAGGAGAACTTTGAGCACGTCCTCGAGATCGACCCCGGCAATATCCCCGTCCTGCAGCAGAGCAGCATCGCCCTCATCCATCTCGGCAGGTATGAGGAGGCTGACCACTGCCTGAACGCGGTTCTTGAGAAAGAGCCGCATAACGCCGTCGCCCGTTCGATGAAGGCGGACATCCTTGAGAACCTCGGCAGGTACGGCGACGTGCTCGCTGTGCTTGACCGGATGCGGGACGCCGGTGGAGACGACCTCCACCTCCTGTACAGGAAGGGGGAGTCCCTGATGCACCTCTCCCGGTATGCGGAGGCGGCGGAGGCGTTCGGCGCTCTCCTCAAGGTCAGCCCCGGAGATGCGACGGCGGAGAAGGCCAGGGGAGACGCACTTATACACCTTGGCGAGTACGGAAAGGCGTTTGCCTGCTATGACCGGGCGGTGGAGGGGAATCCTGCCGACCGTGCCGCCTGGCTCGGACGGAGTGCGGCGCTTGAACGCCTCGGGCGGTACGCAGAGGCGTTCGAGTCCATCGACCGGGTGGTGGAGGCAAACCCCGGGGATACCGGGACATTTGCCCGAAAGGCGCGGATCCTCGAGTGCCTCGGGCGCCATGCTGAAGCGGCCGACTGCTACGAAGCGCTTCTTGCGGCAGACCTGGACGCCGGGGGCTACCTGGTGAACCTCGGGATCGTCCTTGCCACGCTCGGCCGGTACGAGGAGGCTGCCCAGCGGTTCGGGCAGGCCGTCGCGGCCGACCCGGGCAACCTCTTTGCATGGTACAACCGGGGCCGCGCCCTGGAGCGGATGGGGCAGTACGCGGATGCGGCCGAATGTTATACAAA
>JAGVUK010000107.1 GCA_019136335.1 Methanomicrobiales archaeon | reverse complement strand
GGGGGGATTCCCGGGATGGCTGGAGCCGGGTTGCCGAACGCTCCCGAAAAGTCCCCGGATGACTTCCAGTTCAGGCGCCCTCCCGGGCTGGAAGACCTGTCATACCCCATCGCCGGCAAAGCCTTCCGCTCACGGAGCGCCTCCAGAGGCCCCCGCTCCCGGTTACCGCCGGGTACAAAGAGGTGGAAGTGGCGGCCGTGTGTCGTCCTCGGACAGGCACGGGCCGCCGCAACCGGTGATGCCGGGGTCATCATTACCCCGCCATGGGCATGGTCGACATCGGTGTCACCACCGGGGGCGTGATCGGCACTGGTGTCACCACCGGGGGCGTGATCGGCATCGGAGTCACCACCGCTGGTGTGGTCGGCGTCGGTGTCACCACCGGGGGTGTTGTGATCGGCGCCGGCCCCTCTGCTGGCAGGCCAAGGACCTTATCGATGATATGGATGACGCCGTTACTGGCATTGATGTCCGGGACGGTGATCGTGGCGTTGTTGACGTAGAGCACGCTGCCGTTCGCGGAGACCGTCAGGTTCTCCCCGGCAAGGGTGCTGAGCGTCGTGGTATTCCCGCCCTGCGTCATATCCAGGAGATCTGCGGTCGTGTAGCTACCGTTGACCACGTGGGCGGAGAGAACCCGCGTCCGCTCGTTTTGATCGACGAGGATCCTGGAGAAGGCTTCGCGCGACAGGTTGCCGAACGCATCGTTGTTCGGCGCAAAGACCGTATACGGCCCGCCGCTCTGCAACGTGGTCACCAGGTCTGTTGCGTTGAGCAAGACCGCAAAGAACGACAGGTTATCGTTCGTGGCGATCACGTCGATGAGACTCTGCTCCCCAACGGGTACTGGCGTGACGGGTACTGGCGTGACGGGTACTGGCGTGACGGGTACTGGCGTGACGGGTACTGGCGTGACGTTAGTACCATGCGTGACCTTGATCGACAGCCCTGCAACGGCCCAGTCCCAGAAATATTCCCGCTGGGGGTCGTAATCCGTGAGATCACAGTAGATGAACCAGATGGTTTCATCGTTGGATACGGAGTACTTCCACATATCCCGGCTTGCGATGGTGTAGGTTCCATTGTTATAGAACGCGTACCAGTGCCGGTTTTCCTGGTCACCATAGTCGTTGATGTTTTCGATCATCAACACGTTTTTGGCCCTGGAAAGGTATGTCGAGTAATTCAACGCTCCCGTCCTGGCCACTGCGTCCAGTGCGCCGATCGGCGTATCTCTCTTCACCTGAATGGGGTTATCGAGGTTGATAGGCTGGATCGCAAAGACCTCCGCCGGATCAATGGTGACTTCATACCTCCCTATGACCTCCATACTCTCCGGAAGTTCATCTATGAGGTCATCCCCCCGCGCGAACACTACTGTCGCCGGGCTCGCCTCCCGGGCATCGCCCGGGGGGAGGAGCTGCGACAGGTCCTCCGCCGCCGGGGCCGCGAGGACGGGACCGGCCAGAGCGAGGATGCACATAATGGCAAGGATGCTCCAGAATCTTCGTAACATCATTTCAATCACCTGTTTCTGCCGGACCCGGGTGCTCGTGACTGGGGCCGGGTCGTGACGAGGACAATGGTGGGAACGGGTTTTACCCCGGGCCGCACTGGCGTGGTGTTGCAAGATCGCTTTGCCTGATCTCCCGGGATCTTCGGGGTCATGCCGTGATTGACAGAGCGGGCACCTCTTGGTAAAAGGGTGATATATAATTATCCTAAAATAAAATTATGTAGTCCGTCAATGAGGCGATTGGCTGCTAACCCTCCTGGATTCCGGGATATGGCTCTCTCCCGGCAACACGGCGGGAGCGTGAGTGCCGCCGCAAGGGGGTCGCCGGTACGGCGAAGATGCACGGGACGAGGCAGATACCGGCGAAGGCGGCGCCACCCGGGGGTATGGAGGAGCAAACCCCGCAATCTCTCTGCAACGGAAGCTGATATCAAAAAAGATGAGTTTTCTATGGTTCCGGGGGCCGTTACCGCGCCCCGGCCGCCAGGTCCTCAAGGGCGGCCACCCGCTTCTCAAGCGACGGGTGCGTGGAGAAGAGCTCCATCAGGGTGTTCCCGGAGAGAGCCGGTATGATGAAGAAGGCGTTTGCGCCCTCCACTTCCTGTTTCTTCTCGGCCGGGATGTAATCCATCCGCCCGCTGATCTTCTTGAGCGCCGATATCAGCGCCCGGGGGTTATCCGTCAGGTAAGCGCTGCCCCGGTCCGCGGCAAACTCCCGGTAGCGGGAGAGCGCACGGGTGAGCAGGGTGCTCACCAGCCAGACGACGATCGAGACGACGTAGACCAGGATCAGTGCGCCCATGTTGTTGTCGCGGTTGCCACCGCCGCCGAAGAGGCCCATGAAGAACCAGTTGCGCATGATCAGGAAGGCAAGCATCGATAGGAAACTCGCCATCGTCAGCGTCAGCATATCCCGGTTCTTCACGTGCGCCATCTCGTGGGCGAGCACCGCCTCAAGCTCTTGTGGGGTGAGCATCCGCATGATCGAGTCGGTCACCGCCACGACGGCATGGCTCGGGCTTCTCCCGGTCGCAAACGCGTTCGGCACCGGGGAGGGCATGACCCCCACCTGCGGTTTCGGGAGGCCGGCTCTCGTGGCGAGACGCTCGATCATCCGGTGCAACTCCGGGTACTCGTCCGCTTCGACGATCCGGGTGCCGGTACTCCAGAGCACGAGCTTGTCGGAGAAGAAATACTGGAGGAACGCCATCCCGGCGGCGACCAGCAGGAGGAACTCAAAGGGGAATCCAAGGGCGTAGAGGACGCCCAGGAAGATCAGGTAGACTATGAGGAGCAGAAACGACGTCAGGAGCATCCTCATCGTCAGACCGAAATCGCGCGTCCACTTCATGACAGAGATGTATTGGACCGGATCGCTATTAAGGTGTATGCCGGAATCGCCCCGGGCGCTCACGTTTGAACGGTCTTTGGCGCATCCGGCACCACGCGCCAGTGCCCTTATGGCACCGGGGCGATATACCCCTGGAGCGGATGAGACTCAACGAAGTGACCATCAGCAGGGCCATCCTCGAGGAGCAGCACCGGGTGCTCATCAACTACCCCGAGATGGATGCCGCCGTCGTCGTCGGCGGACCTTCAGGGCTCGCCTGTGCAGCACTCCTCGGTGAGAGGGGTGTCCGGTGCGCACTCATCGAGAAGAAACTCAGTACCGGCGGCGGCATGTGGGGCGACGGCAGGGTCGGCGGCCTCGTCATCAACTGGACGCCGGTCGATATGGCGGGGCTGCACGTTGGCCCGCTCACCGTGGCCTGCACCTGCACCGTCGACGCGACCGGTCACGACGCCATGATCGCACGGATGGTCGAGCGCAAGGGGGCAGCCTCAAGGTGAAGTGCGAGAGTTTCATGTGGGCCGAACGTGCCGAATCAAGGATCCTCGATCATACCCGGGAGGTCTTCCCCGGCCCCTTCGTCACCGGAATGGCGGCAAACGTCGTTGCCGGGGAATGCCGCATGGGACCGATCTTCGGCGGGATGCTCCTCTCCGGGCAGCGGGCCGCAGAACTGGTTTTCGGGCGGCTGGGCCGATAACACTACAGAACCCTTTTTACGGTCCCGGCAGTTACCAGTAGGTATGGAAGAGATCGATCCGGAGTCCCTGGGCGAGATCGCGTACGGGATCTTTGAGGTCTACCTCAACCGCGAACTCCGTCTCCGGGGTCCGTACCTGTTTGAGCTCGTCGAACAGGGAACCGATTTTGAAGTTGACGTCGCTCCAGTCTTCAAGCAGTTCCGGGAGGATTACCCGGATCTCGCCGGAGCGCTCCTTCGCCGGTTCGGCGGGATCGATGCCATCTACGCATCGCTCAGGGCAGGCGAGGGCGTTCTGCCCTCAAAGACGACCCGGATGTACTGGATCGCCCAGGATGCGCCGGGACCTCTCGCGCGGGGCCTCGACGACGAGCAGGTGGGAAAATGGCTCATCTTCGTCCCCCCAAAAGAGGCCGACGAGGCGTGGAGGAAGATCCGTGACGAGACGGCAAAGGGGCTGCTCGGGATATCCGCAAAGGTCAGCACCGCCAAACCGAACCCCGATTCGCGCGACGAGCGGGCTGTCATCTACGTCTACACCCGGGACTGGGCCGACGAGGCGGACGTGATGCGGGTCCGCGAACGGCTCCGCGCTCTCGGTTTTACGGAGCGGATCGGCTACAAGCGCAACATCGAGACCTACCGGGGCGAGTACAGCGAAGAGGGCCGGAAGGTCACCTATTACAGTGCCTGAAGGGCGGCGGGCAGCCCCGGCTCCCCGTGTATCGCACCGAACACGTCAAAAAGAGTATGCCGGACCCCCGGCCCCGCCGTGGCCCGGAGCCCGCAGTTGCGGCGGCGTTACGCCTTGCGCTCCTTGGACTTGGGCCGGAGTTCTTCCGAGCCGCACTTGCGGCAGCGGGTCGCACGGATTGCGTTCCGGGCATTGCATTTCATACAGACCTTTACATTGAGCAGACGTGCTTCAGCTTCGGGAAATCGTGCCATGTTGAAAACACCACTTGTCGATTGGGTACTATTCGTTCTTGATGCTATTAACAGTTCTGTCAGGAGGCGCGCTCCTGCGTGATCCATGCGCGAAACGCCTCAAGCGCCCGTGCCCGGTGCGATATCCGGTTCTTCTCCGGGAGCGGCATCTCGGCGAGCGTCTTTCCTTCGTAGGCAAAGATCGGGTCGTAGCCGAACCCCCCGGTCCCCCGGGGAGCAACGATCGTCCCGGGCAGGACCCCGCGGAAGATCCGGATGCCGTCTTCTCGCGCAAACGCGATCGCCGTCTCGAAACGGGCGTTGCGGTTCTCCACGCCCTCCATGAGCTTCAGGACCCCTGCGTTCCCGATTGAGTCGTGGACGTACGCGGCGCACGGACCCGGGAACCCGCCGAGGGCATCGATGAAGAGGCCGGTGTCGTCGACGATCAGCGGCCGGGCGAGGACCCCGTAGGCGAACTCCGCCTTGCCGCGGGCGATCTCCCCGATATCGGCGTGGCGGAACTCCGGGCATTCCAGTGGGACGTGCTCGACCTCCAGAACCCCCGCGAAGTATGCAGCCGCCTCCCGCGCCTTGTTCGCGTTGCTCGTCACCACCGCGAGCCTCACAGGTAGCGCCCCCGCAGTTCCACCTCGTGCTCGCGGGAGAGAACCTCATCCGCCCCGGAGAATGCCTCCGCGTACCCCGCGATGAAGGCCTCCCGCAACTCCTCGAAGTTCTCCGTGGTGCTCTCGAGCGTCTGGAAGAAGACATGGAGGTCGACTCCCCGGCTCTCGACCTCCGCGGACGTCGACGCGAGCCCGAAGTCGATCAGGACGCACTGATCGTCACGGACGATCATGTTGCTCGTCGTCAGGTCGCCGTGGACGATCCCCGCCCCGTGCAGCCTCCCGACCGCCTCGCCGGCAAGGCGGACGTTTGCGGCGGAGGTGACGTACTTCAGCACGTCGCCTTCGACCCGCTCCATGACGATCGTATCGGCGGTGATGTCCCGGATCACCGGGGTCGGGACGCCCGCGCGCCGCGCCGTCGCGATCAGGCGGGCCTCGGCCCGGGTCCGCTCTGCGATCAGCCGCCGGTCGAGGCCCGGGTTCCTGTAGCGCTTGCTCGTCCGGCGCTTGACCACGTCGTCTTCCCCGATCTCCACGACCGCTTCCGCGCCCCGGGTGATCCCCCCGCCGGGCGGCCCGGCGGCGAAGATCTCGCCGGGTCCGGTTCGCCAGGTGACCTCCACCTCGTCCGCCCGGTACCCCGGCCGGATCTGCGACTCTTCGAGGGGGAGCGTGACTCCGTGCTCCAGCATGACCTTTCCCGTATAGGCGATCATCGCACCGTTGTCGCCGAGATAGGTCCGCTCCGGGACGGCGAACGACGCTCCCCGGTCTTCGCACATCGTCCGGAGCATCTCCTGCAGCCGCGCGTTCGCCCCGACCCCGCCGACGAGCAGCACCTCGTCCTTGCCGGCATGCGCGAGCGCCCGCTCGGTCACCTCGACGCAC
>JAGVUK010000284.1 GCA_019136335.1 Methanomicrobiales archaeon | reverse complement strand
CGGCGGCCCGGAAAAGTCCCGCGAGTTCTTCTCGCTCCTCTCCCGGCTCCTCTTCCTCCCGAACTCCCCGACCCTGATGAACGCCGGCACCCCCGCCGGGCAGCTCTCGGCCTGTTTCGTCCTCCCGATCGAAGACACCCTCGAAGGAATATTCACGAGCCTCACCCATATGGCGCTCATCCACCGGTCCGGGGGAGGGACCGGGTTCTCGTTCTCCCTTCTGCGGCCGCGCGGGGACGTCGTCAACGGGACCGTGGGCGCCGCAAGCGGGCCCGTCTCGTTCATGCGGGTCTTTGACGCCGCGACCGGGGCGGTCAGGCAGGGCGGCCGGCGGCGGGGAGCGAACATGGGCGTGCTCGCGGCCTCCCACCCCGACATCGAGGAGTTCGTCACCGCAAAACAGGCCGGAGGTCTCCGGAATTTCAACATCTCGGTCGGTGTCGACGAGCGGTTCCTCCGGTGCCTCGCGACGGGGAAGGATTACGACCTCGTCAACCCCCGCGACGGCAGCGTCACGCGGAGCATCGATCCGGGGTCGCTCTGGCACCTCATCGCCGCGTCGGCCTGGGCCTCCGGCGAACCGGGTGTGCTCTTCCTCGACGAGATCAACCGGCACAGCACCACCCCCCACCTCGGGCCCATCGAGGCGACCAACCCCTGCGGCGAGCAGCCGCTCTACCCCTACGAGAGCTGCAACCTTATCGACGAAGACCTGCTCACCACGGTCGTCCGGTGCGGCATCGACTTCCTCGATGCGGTCATCGACGTCAACCGGTTCCCTCTCCCTGAGATCCGGGACAAAACCCTAGCTACCCGGAAGATCGGCCTCGGGGTCATGGGGTTTGCTGAGGCACTCATACGCCTCGGGATACCCTACGAGTCGGAGGAGGCGCTCCGGTTTGCCGGGACGCTGATGGGGGGGATCGAGGCTGTGGCCCGGGAGCGGTCGGAGGAACTCGGGGCACGGAAGGGCTCGTTCCCGGCGATCGGGGGGTCCGTCTACACCGGCGATATGCGCAACGCCACCGTCACGACCATCGCCCCCACGGGATCCCTCCACCTCATCGCCTCTACGACGAGCGGCATCGAACCGGTCTTCTCGTTTGCCTATGCCCGGGTGATCGACGGGCAGCGGGTCGAGATCGTGAGCGATCTCGTCCGGGAACTCCTGCCCGCGACCGCCGGCGGGATGGACGTCGCGGAGCATGTCCGCCGGCACGGGACCATCGAAGGCCTCCCGCTCGCGGAGCATACCCGGGACCTCTTCAAGACCGCCGTCGAGATAGCGCCGGAGCACCACGTGCGGATGCAGGCCGTGTTCCAGGAGCACGTGGACAACGCCGTCTCAAAGACGGTGAACCTCAAGGAGACCGCAACCCCCGGCGACATTGCCCGCGTCTTCTCCCTCGCCCGTGATCTTGGGTGCAAGGGCATCACCGTCTACCGCTACCGGAGCCGGCCGGACCAGGTGCTCTCGCGAGGGTGCGACGTCTGCATCGTCAACGAATGACCATGCCAAGTAATATATAACGAGAGCTGAAAGGTACATGCAATGAACGGTGGGATATGTCCGACCTGCGGACTGCCAAAGGAATTATGTATCTGTGAAGAAGTTGCAAAGGAACAGCAGAGAATCAGCGTAAAGATAAACAGACGGCGGTACGGGAAAGAGGTCACGGTCATCGAAGGGCTCGATCCGTACGACATCGATCTCGAAGACCTCTCAAAGTTCCTGAAAGCTAAACTGGCCTGCGGCGGCACGGTCAAGGACTCCTCGATCGAGCTGCAGGGCAATCATCGCGAGCGGGTGAAGGACCTGCTCGCCCAGAAAGGATACAATATGGAAAATATCAGTTGACCCGGGACGGTTCTCCACGGAGAACCCGGGTAGTTTTTTTACCGGATGGGAGACGGGTGCCTTCGTCCCCCGCCCGGGCCGTGAGGCGACCGGCAGGCGGTGCGCTTCCCCGGCCCGGTTGTGTCAGGCACTATAATCAGCAGGGAAACCCTATCTGGATCACCTGGAGGAATGGATAGTATGGCGATGAGATGTTCGTTTGCGCTCGATCCCGACCTGATGGAGCAGATCGATCAGTTCGCCAGGGATCATGCGTACGACCGGAACGAGGCTATCCTGGAGTTGATCGAGGCCGGTCTTGCCTGCCAGAAGGACGGCAGGACGGCGCCCGTACGGCAGCAGCGCTCGTTTGAAGAGTTGAACCGGCTCCTGCGCGAGATCGAGGACGTCAAAGCGGTCCTCACCGAGCTCAGGAACGAGGTCCGGCTGGTCCACCACACCATCGAGACCGACTGGAGCAACGAGGCGAAGGGCGTCCCGTTCCAGACGAAACATCCCTGGGAGTTCTGGCGGAAGTAGTCCGTCAGCTGATGATATTCGCGATGTTCCGGAACCCCTCCCCGGAGAGGTCGTCGCAGACGATCTCCTCGACCTTCGCCATATCGATGGGGCGTGCATCACGGCACCGGCTGCAGTAGGCCCGCGCCGGTGACGGCATCTCTCTTCCTCTGACCACGACGCGGGCGGAGTGGACGCAGAACCCGCACCGGTCGACGGGCACGGTCTCGTACGGGGTGCACTGCACCCGGCCCCCGGCGACCGCAAGGCGCCGGACCTCACTCATAGGCCTCGACCCGGTAGCCTGCACGGCCGAGTATCGCGGCGACCTCACTCTTCCAGGCGGTATCGTCGTCGGTCGCGAGCGGCGCAACCGACTCCTCCCAGCACCGGCGCAGAGCGGCATCGTCGGTGACAAGGCTCCTCCTCCCCTTCACCTTCCCGGCCTCCCGCCCGTCGCCGGCAAAGATCCGCATGGTGCAGCAGATGTAGGACCGGCAGACCAGGGGGCGGCTGTCGTGGACGGTGCAGACGTACTTCCCTTGCTCCCCGGGGAGCGGGCGCAGGAACGGGCACCAGGAGGGGTGTGCATCGTTTCCGGAGGAGTCCCTGAACGCGTCGAGGAACCGCTCCTCGACCCGGGCGCGGAACGTGCCGCCGACGATCTTCTGCCGGCAGAGGAAGTCCCGGCTCGTGAGCCGCTTCTCGATCTCGATGAGCTCGCCGCCCGCGTGCATGCAGCACTTCCCGCAGAGCGTGCATTCAAACGCCGTCATCCCTGTAGACTCTCTTTGCAACGGAGGATAAAGGTTCGGGAACCCTTGCCCCAGGCCATCCCAAGGGTTAAATCGATACGCAGACAACGGAGTCTCATGAAGGTGTGCATAATGTGCGGAGGGGAGGGCACACGGCTCCGGCCCCTCACATTCGGGCGCCCCAAGCCCTGTATCCCGATCGTCAACAAACCCTCGATCCAGCACCTGGTCTCACACCTCGCAAACCTCGGGTTCAACGACGTGATCATCACGCTCGGCTACATGAGCGACGCGATCGAGAAAGCGCTCGGGGACGGGTCGCTCTTTGGGGTCAACGTCACCTACGTCCACGAGAAGACGAAACTCGGGACGGCGGGGAGCGTCAAGAACGCCCAGAAGTACCTCGAAGAGCAGCCGTTCCTCGTCGTCGGCGGCGACCACGTGGTGAGCCTGAACCTGCTTGAGTTCTACCGCGAGCACCTGGCAAACGACTCGCTCACCACCATCGGGCTCATCAGCATCGACGACCCCACCGAGTACGGGATCGCCGAGATCGACGCGAACTACCAGATCAAGCGGTTCAAGGAGAAACCGGGTCCGGGCGAGATCTTCTCAAACCTCGCGAGCACCGGGATGTACGTCTGCGACCCGGGGATATTCGACCATATCCCGGCGGGCGAGAAGTTTGACTTTGCCCGGAACCTCTTCCCGAAACTCATGGAGGAGGGGCACGTCCTGAAGGCCTGGCTTGCCCGGGGCAACTGGTCCGATGTCGGGAGCCCCCGGTCGCTCCGGGAAGCGGAGCGGTGGAAACTGCAGGAGATCGGGTTCACGAACATCTCCGGCGACCTCTACATCAAGGGCGCCCGGATCATGGGCCCGGCGCAGATCGGGAGCTGCGTCTCGGTTGCGGCGAACTCCCGGGTGATCGGGCCGGTCTCGATCGGTGCCGGGACGATCATCGAGGAGAACGTCGTCATCGGGCCGTATACGAGCATCGGAGAAGGGTGCATCATCAAGAACAGCGCAAAGATCTTCTCGTCGTCCATCTACAACCGGGTGGTGGTCGGCAGGGACAGCACCGTCAGCGGGAGCATCATCGACAACGATACGCTCATCGGCAGCGGGTGCAACATCGAGCACGATACGGTCATCGGCCCGCACGTCGTCCTGAAAAACAGTGTGGTCGTCCACTCCGGGACCCGGATCTGGCCGGAGGTGATCGTTCCGGAGGGGACGGTCGTGAAAGAACACGTCTTGAACGAGGACTACGATACCCGGACCGAAGGGTCTTAACCGTGCCGCACAAGCCGGTGTGTCAGCGCGACGAGGGGATGGCGGGCGTAATCGAGCACCTTGATGTCGTCGAGGGTGTTGAGGTTCAGGGTCCGGGCCGTCCGCTCCATGCCTAACTCGATATTTTCCCGGACCTCGATGATGTAGGCGTCGAGGTTCGTGATCCCGAGCCGTTTTGCCGCGATCGCCCGGTGGTGGCCGTCGACCAGGATCCAGCGGCCCGGCCTCCGGACGACGATCAGGGGTTCGGCGAGCCCCTTCTTGATCTCGTACATCCGTCCTTCGAGTTCGTCCTCGTAGATCTTTGATTGGGTCGGGAGGAGGTCGTTGATCGGGACCGGGCCCCTTCGCAGCGTCGGTTCGACGCCGTAGAGTTTTTTCAGGGTCTCGATGAACTTGAAGACCTTCTCCGGGGAGACATGCTCGATCTGGGACCGGATGACGTCGGCGTTCGATATGATCCCGATGAGCTCGTTGTTCTCGTCGACGACGGGGAGTTTCTGGATGCCGGACCGGAAGATGACCCGGGCTGCGTCGTTCACGCTCATGTCGGGGTCGGCGACGATGAGGTGGCGGGACATCACCTGCTCTATGGGTGTTGCGGGGTGGGCGAAGAGGAGGTCCCGCGCCGATATGTACCCGACCACTTCCTTTGAGTTCTCCACGACCGGGAACCCGTCATGGCGCGTTCTTTTTATGGTCTCGATGACGTCGCGGACCGTCCCGTGGGCGTTGACGGTGACGACGTCGTAGGTCATGTAATCCTTGACCCTCTTCTTATCCATCATGATAGTGTCACGCTCGCCCGACATGAATTGTTCGGTCGAGACCGGCGGACGCAAAAAAAGGTTACTCGATGGGGATTGTGGTTCCGAGCTCGGTCGGCGCTTTCTTCAGCCGGACCTCGAGGACGCCGTTCTTGAAGGAAGCGGCGGCGTTCTCCTCGGTCACTTCGGCGGGGAGCAGCACCGTGCGGCTCATCTGGCCGTAGGTGCGCTCCCGCATGAAGAAGTCGCGGCCCTCCTCCTCGGTCTCGCTCGCCCGGGTGCTTGCGATCTCCAGGTGCCGGGGATCGGTGAGCCGGACGGCGACGTTCTCTTTCTCGACGCCGGGGAGATCGGCGACGATGATCACCTCGTCCTCGTGGTCCCTGACGTCCACGCGGAAGTCGCGGGCCGCCGGGACGACCCGGCCCCTGATCTCTTCGCCCCGTGCGCCGATTCCCCCGAGCATGGATTGGAACCTGTTCTCCATCTCGGCCATAAGGTCGTCGAAGTCCTGCCATATCGTGCGATACGGTCCTCGTTCAATTCTTGCCATACGTATTCACTCCTTATCTTCCGGGATGCCCCGGACGGCCGGGGCATCCTGGCTAACCTTAAGGTAGGGTTTTGAATATATATGGGTTTGGTATGAGGCCCGTCGGGAGCATAAGACCCGTATCCTGCAGGCAGTCGCGCTCACCAGGCTCGCGCGGCTTTTTTGCGAGGGGGTGGGCGTAGTAACTGCTTCAAGAGTTAATCGTCTCACCGCTGAAGGCGGGTTCGTGTCGCAGATGACCGGGTGGAGCTCACGGATACCTGCCTCAACAGGGATGGAATGGGGGGAGAGGCGGATACGGTGTCCGGTCATCCTTCCCGGCCACAGGTTGATGACCGTGACCCCAGATTACACAGGAACCGCTCATCCATCTACTGGAAAACGGCACAATGCCCCCGATCCGTAGCTGTTCTGGAGGAAAACGGTACTGCCCCATCGGGTGACTGAATATGAATGACTAAGTTTATCCTTACGTTACTGAATTGTTAATCAATGACCGGCCTGCACTATGCTCACTCAACGGACGATCCTGATAAGCAAGACTGGCAGTTGCTCAGAGTTCACCTTCAGAACGTTGCGGATACTGCATCGGGGTTTGCACAGGACTTTAATGCCGGCAATCTTGCCTATGCCGGGGGCCTGCTGCACGACATCGGGAAGTATTCATCCGAGTTTCAGCGTCGCCTGGAGGGTGCCAGCGCCCGTGTCGACCATTCGACTGCCGGCGCACGGGAAGCAAGGGTGCTGTACCCAAAGCAGTTCAGCCGAATCCTTGAGTACATCATCACCGGCCATCATGGCGGTCTGTTGAACTACGGCAGCAGCGAGAGTGGGCTTGAGGCCCGCCTGGGAAACAGGTTTCTGGCGGACTACTCGGCCTACCAGAATGAGGTAAAAGCTCCTGATCTCGCGGGATTCCGGCCGAGCATCCGGCCGGTTCAGAAAAAGGCAGGATTTACGATAGCCTTCTTTACCCGCATGCTCTACTCCTGTCTCGTCGATGCCGATTCTCT
>JAGVUK010000286.1 GCA_019136335.1 Methanomicrobiales archaeon | reverse complement strand
CGCGGTCCTCGTGACGGGAGCGATCACGCCGGCGGATGCGCTCGCGTCCATCAACCCCGACGTGATGCTCTTCCTCTTCTTCATGTTCGTGATCGGGGAGGCGCTCGCAGAGAGCGGCTACCTCTACCACCTCTCCTCCCGCCTCTTCTCCCGGGCGGAGTCGGTCCGGCACCTGGTCGTTCTCATCCTCATCGGCGGCGGCGTCCTCTCGGCGCTCCTGATGAACGACACGCTCGCGGTCATCGGCACGCCGCTGATGCTCTACTTCGCCCGGCGGCACGGCATCTCCGCAAAACTCCTGCTGCTTTCGCTCGCGTTCGCCGTCACGACGGGAAGCGTCGCAAGCCCCATCGGGAACCCGCAGAACCTGCTTGTCGCGCTCTCGGGCGGCGTCGAAAACCCGTTCATCACGTTCCCCCTCTACCTTGCGATCCCGACGGCGATCTCGCTCCTGCTCGCCTACGTCTTCCTCTGCCGGGCGTTCCCGGGCGAGTTCCATTCGGCCCCGCTGGTCCACCGCGAGGAGGAGATCCTTGACCCCGCCCTCGCGGCGCTCGCCCGCCTCTCGCTCGTCCTGCTCATCCTCCTGATCGCCGTCAAGGTTGCCGCGGCCATGCTCGTCCCGGACTTCGAGCTCCGGTTGACCTGGATCGCGGTCGTTGCGGCCATGCCTGTCCTCGTCGGGAGCAGGCGGCGGTTCGAGCTCGTCCGCCGGATCGACTGGCCGACCCTGGCCTTCTTCGCCGGCCTCTTCGTCCTCATGGCGAGCGTCTGGCAGTCGGGGTTCTTCCAACCGCTCATCGAGGAGAGTTCGCTCGATCTTGCGGCCGTCCCGGTCATTACGGTGATAAGCGTCGTCGTCTCCCAGTTCGTCTCGAACGTCCCCTTCGTCGCCCTCTCCCTCCCGGTCCTCGAGCACCTCGGGACGTCCACGACGGGTATGATGGCGCTTGCGGCCGGGAGCACCATCGCCGGGAACATGCTGATCCTCGGCGCGGCAAGCAACGTCATCGTCATCCAGGGCGCGGAGAAGGGCGGCGAGACGCTGACGTTTGGGGAGTTCGCCCGGGTCGGCGTCCCGCTCACCGTCGCCCAGACGGCGGTGTACGTGCTCTTCCTCTCGCTCCTCCCGGCATAGGGCGGGGGGTCAGGGGCGGAAGGACTCCATCGAGCCCGGCTCAGCATCGAGGTCGAGGTAGAGCGAGCCGAACCTGACCGACGCGACGGCGGCGTGGTCGAAGGGCGGCGCGAAGACGCAGAGGACGCTTCCCCGGGGGCGGATCTCCTCGATGATGCCGAGGGCGAGGGTGAAGTTCTCCGGGTCGTTGAGGGAGAGAAGCCTCCCGCCGACCCCGCGGGGGTTTGCTATGTCAGGCACCCGCCCCTGGAGCCCGAGCCCCCGGAGCGGGACTTCCTGCGCCCGGCCGCCGGCAAAATAGGCCGTGAACCGCTCCTCGCGGTAGCGCCGCCGCCCGGTTGCGGTCCGGGCGACGGCCGCCGGCGATACCGGGAGCCGGTGGATAGCGGTTCCCGGGTCCCGGGCGAAGTTCGCGAGCAGCCGTTCCAGTTCCCGTCCGCGCTGGAGGGCGACGATCCGGGTCGGGCGGAGCAGGTCGATCATCTGGAACTGGAACTCGGCGCCGACCCCGCCGGCGACGAGGCCGGGCGAGTCGATGACGGTGGCCCCAGCCGAGAGTTCGGCGGCCTTCTCGACGAGGCGCTTTGCCGCCGTCAACGTCTGGATGAAGTGGCCGCCGGGGGAGGTCGAGCCGACGAACCGGAGGTAGGTCGGGCCGGAGGAGAGGGCTATCCCCTCGGTCGTCGGCGGGCCGACCCGGGACTGTCCGGTGTCGCAGTCGACGTATGCGGTCCGCGTGTGAGCGGCAACCCTGTCGACGAGGTAGCGGCAGAGCGTCGTCTTCCCGCCCCTGCGCGATGGCCGCGGCGAGGTCCTCCCATCCTTCCCCGATCCTGATCATGTGCCCCTCCAGAGATGGTATTGCGGCTCACAGGTAAGTGCCTGGCGAAACGTCCCCGTGGGTCGCAGGTCCCCCGGGGGAGGATGTATCCGGATCGCTCCCCATCCCCGGGCCATGCATGGAACGGCAGCAACCATCGAGCCGGTGCCCGCGGCCCGCGGCAGGACGTTTCCCACCCTCATGGCTACGTCGATCACCGGCCGGGCCCTCACCCTTCCCGACGACACCGAGGGCGACGCCTCGCTCATCGTCCTTGTCTTCCTCGAGTCAGCCTCGCCCCCGGCGTTCACCGGGAACTCCCGGGTGACGACCTACCTCGTCGCGGTGGTCGGCGACAGCCTCATCGGCAGGTCCCTTGCCGACCGCATCAACCGGGGGCTGCGCGGCAGCGCACCTCAGGCAAAGTACGACCTGGTGCTGACCATACCCGGGGATATCGAGCGGTGCCGGCGGGCATACGGGATCGACGACCCGTCGCTCGCCCACATCTACCTCCTGGACGGGCGCGGCATCATCCGCTGGATGGAGAGGGGCACCGCCACGCCGGAGGGGCTCGGCACCCTGGTGGAGACGGCCCGCACGATGCTTGATCCGCTTATCGAGTGATACGGCGCCCCGCCGGCATGAGAGCGGCGGCAAAGGCGAGCAGGGGACCGATCACGAGCCCCGCCCAGACAGCGAGGCCGAGAACGCCGAGCACCGCCATGCCAACCCGTTCTCCCGTCCCGATCCGCTCCCGCAGGGCGACCCGGACGGCGAAGATGCCGAGGAGTACGGGGATGAGCGCGAACGCGAGGGTCAGGACGATGGCGGCACCGGGATCCGTCCCCATTGCTGCGATGGCCGTCTGCAAGAGGGTCATCGCCCCGCCTCCGATGAAGAGAAAGCCCGCAGCCGCTCCGGCCAGTGCAAAGAAGGAGAGGTTACAGTGCCGCCGATAGAGCAGCACGGCCCCTACGGCGAGGACGGCGATCATCGGGGCGAAGATCAGGAGGAGGGGCTGTCCCTCGTGAAGGTGGATGCGGACGACGTCGATCGGGACCAATATCCACTCTCCGGCGGTATACGACTCGACAAACCCCAGCGCGAGCGCATAGTTCCCGCCGGGCCCGGGGGTGTAGACCGCGATGGTGTATTCGCCGGCCGCCGGTGCCGCCGTATCGACCCGGGCGAGCGGGTAGAGTTTTGACGGCGTGAACGGCTCGTACTCGGGCTCTTCCGGGAGGCTCCCCGGCATCGCCGTTGCGCCGGTCCCCTCCGGGACCACGACGTACGGCGGGACAGACCCCGAGCCCTCGATGCCCGACCCTGCGAGCACCATGCCGGGGACGAACTCTCCGGCACGCGGGACCTGGAGCGTCGCATAGATCCGCTCCCCTTCCTCCATCCGGAACCGGTAGTAGCGGACGGAGGGGCCTTCGGGCAGCGTGTCGTAGATCACCCAGGAGCGTGTCGGGTCGTCGACGACGATCGCCGACTCCGGTGAGGAGCCATCCTGAGGGAAGAAGGGGACGTGAGCGAGAGCGGGTGCAACAAGGAGCACCGCGAGAAGAGCAACGAGCGCCGGGCGTTGTACCATGGGTATGCCATACCCGCCGGGTCCATAATAGTTCCGGGCGCGCGGTGATCAGGAAAAAACAGGTTATAGGTTCTTGAGCGCAACGATATCGGTCACGCCGGTGAGTTTCCAGATGTTTGAGCGTTCTTCGGAAGCAATGGCCTCAAGCGGTTCTTCGGGCTTGTGGCCGAGCGCGGCAAGGATGTTCTTTGAGAGGTTGTGCGCCCGTATCATGTTCACGAACTTCTCCCGGACGATCTTCTTCTCGATAGCGTCCTCAACCTGCACCAGGTAGCCCTGCATCGTCACGAAGGTGTAACTGGAGAGATCGCTTGAGTACTTCTCGATCTCGACCGAGACGTAGGGGTGCTGCCGGAAAAGGTTGTTCTTTCTGCCGTACTTGGTCGCGAGGAAGTAGAGGAACTTTCCATCGAAGACGTACAGGAACGGGGCGATGTACGGGTACTTGCTTCCCTGGAACGCGATACGGCTGATAAACCCCTCCTCGATGAGTTTGTCATACTCCGCTTTATCCATACTCGGGATCTTCACGATCTCCATCAGGCATCCTCATATTTCCGGTAACGTGTGAGAGTACATATATGTTTCCCCGGTGCGGTTACCTTCGCCCGTTTCGGGCAAAATAACCGTTGGTTGTCGTCCCGGCGCCTGAAAATCCATCCGTTGCCCTCCGGCCGGCAGCGCATCGATTCTCAATGATCATTACCTTCGATGGGGGGTACCGCCCGGATTTCACGGTGATGAACCGGTGCGATTCAGTATTCCGCATCCTTTCGGCTCTTTTACGCGATCTGACGGTTGCGGGTAATGACGCGGCCTCATGCGCCGGGCGCGAAGACCGCGAAGGGGAGTTGCATGTCCACCTACAAAACTTCCGCGCTCTTTTCGCATGCCCCCACCCCGGGAGCACTCCCGGCACGGCTCATCCCCGGGTATCCGCCCGGGCACTGCCCCCGCCCCCTCCCGGAGGCGGGGGAGGAGCGCGAAGCGCAGGCGGGGTGGGGGGTGTCGGAGAGGAACTTTTGGGTGACATTTTGCCCGGGACGGGGGTTTCCCCCTCCCCGGTCCCCACCCCCCGTGGCGATAGCCACCACGGTCCACTGCACGGGGAGATCCCGGAGAGAAACGTACGGGTACCCACCCAGGTGAAGCGCGAGTGGGTCAAATAGGTTAGCGAAAATCCGGGGCGGACCCCGCTCCCTGCCCGGGACGGGGCGGGGTGGGGGCGGGCGCGAGACAGGGCCCGATAATCCGGAATCGGCGCAGCGAAACCCCCCATTTTCCCGGAGGGCGTGGATCTGCCCGCCCCCCCTCCATGTCGCTCTGCGCGGCCGGGTACCGGCCGGCGCCGGAAAAGGTCTCTTCTCCCGGCCCCTTTTTTCAAACAGATAATATAAAAATATTTATATTTCACAACCGAAAGAAAAATGCGCATGAGCAAGCACCATGCAACCGCTCTGCTTCTCCTCGGAATTGCCGTGTGTGCGGGGTTATTCCTCTCCGTACCGGCCGCCGCCGGCTCCGGCCAGGGACTCGAGGCGCTGGAGTCCGGGAACCTGCTTGTTTCCCCGCTTGGCAACCTGTCGGCGGCAGGAAACCGGTCGGGGCCTTCCGTCACCCCGGCACCCTCCGTTACCCCGGAGCCTGCCGTCACCCCGGAGCCTGCCGTCACCCCGGAGCCTGCCGTTACCCCGGAGCTTCCCGCCTCCCCGGCACTCCCGGAGGATACGCCTGACGCGCTCCCGGACCCGGGCGACGCAGGACCGGACAACAGCAGCCGGCCCGCAGAGCCGGTTCCCGTGACCGGGGCCACCCCCGGTGCGACAGACGCATACGACGACGAGCGGCTGGCGAGACTGATCAACACCGCCAGCATCAGCCTGATGCGGCTCTCGATGGAACACGCCCATGCCCTCTACCTGCAGGATGCAGACGCCGCCTCCGCGGCCGCAGACGACCTGCACGCCCTCTCCATCAGGCTGCTCGGCGAGGTGGAGCCGCTCCGGGTCTCGCCGGCCAAGGAGCCCGTCAAGGACGAGTTCATCCGGGTGCTCAAGGAGTACTCCGCGGCGAGCGAGGCGCTTCTCGGCACCACGACCAGCGGCGAGGATGCCGTTCCGGCAGCCCTCGACAACCTCTCCGCGGCATCGATCGACCTTGAGGCGGTCAACCGGCAGGCCCTCGATCTGCGGCCGGCCGTCACCGGAGTACCTGCGGTGAGCGCCGCCGCCACCACCCTGGCTGCAGGGTCGCCCGCTGTTTCGGCCGGCACCGGCCCGGCCCCCGTCGCACCGCCCGCGGAAGCGCTGCCGCTCGGGGAGCGCTACACCTACGACGACCCCTCCGGCGAGAACATGGTCTCGCTGCTCGCGGAGTCCACCCGGACCGTAACGGCCTACGAAGCGGCCTCCACCAACAAATCGACCACAAAAGTTGAGGCGGGCGAAGGGCGAATCTTCCTCCTTGTCGTCGTCAAGGGGACAAACCTCGGGCACAAGGGCGACTCCGAGCTCTACAGCGTCGAGACACCCGGGCGGGATGCGTTCGTCCTTGAATACCAGGGGACAGCGTTTACACCGCTCGACGTCCCGGCCTTCACCCTGCACGGCGAGTCGTTCGATAAGAAGACGCTTGAGCGGTACGAATCGCAGAAAGGATACCTCTACTTCGACGTGCCCGCAACCTTCGATGTCTCCGGGGCGATCCTCCGGGCCGACCTCGGGGATGCCGGCACTCCAGCCTGGGATCTCGGAAGAGAACTCGGCGATGAGAGTGCGGCATAACCCGCACCGTACTTTTTTCCCCGCCCCCTGCCGGGTCAGAGGGGGAGCACCTCCACGTCCCGGGTCGCCGTATCCAGGACGGCGATGGTCGGCCGGCCGGTCAGGTAACCACAGGCCTCCCCGGGGTTGACGACCAGCGTCGCCCCGAGATCCCTGACCTCCGCCCGGTGGGTGTGGCCGTGGATCACGATATCGAAGGCCTTCCGCCCGATAAGCGCCTGCAGGAGCTCACGGTCGTCCCCGTGGAGCAGCCCGATCGCCGTGGCGCCCGCGTCGACGGCGGCAAAAGCCCCCCGCAGGCTGAGCCGGGCATGTTCGGCAAACCGTGCCGCGAGGAGGCCGTGGTCGCCATCGTTGTTCCCGAGAACACCGATCATCGGCGACTGCAGGTTCGCGAGCCGGGGAATGACGAACGGCGATACGTAATCGCCGGCGTGGAGGGTCAGGTCCACCTGTTCCCGGTTCAGCCGCCGCACGGCCGCATCCACCATATCGAGGTTGTCGTGGGTGTCAGAGAGGATCCCGATGCGCATATACGTGATCCTGACCGCTCTCACGATATATATGGCTGCGCATCACCCCGGCCGTGCCGCCCGCCCGGAGCCCCCCGGCCTTCCAGTGTGCGCTTTTACGCAGATCAATCGCCGGATTCGCGAGCATCCGCGTAGTCTTTCTCCCTCTCCACCAAAACATCTTTATTCGACTATCTTCTGATACTGGAATAGAAGCACGCTCCCGGGGGTGCGCCGGGCTCTGGCCCGCCGCCCCGGGAGCCCGGAAGAAAGGATTCGTGGGAGGCACAGTATGTGGGCATATATCAAACGTTCTGACGGCAGAACAGAAGAGCGAGAGTTCCCTGCAGGGGTCTACATCGAGGTCGGCGATATCCTTGAAGACGGTTCGATCGTCATCGATCTCCCGTACTCCGACGAGATCGACGATGACACCGAGCCCCTGGCACTCTACGACGACTGATCCGGGCCACTGTTTTGTTTAACACCCGGCGGGCGGCGGGGCTCAGGAACCGCCGCGCCGCTCCCGCCGGAACGGGCCCCGCGCCCGGCGCATCGGCTGGACGTTCGCCCCTTCCATCTCACCGAGGGCAAACGCGAACCTCGCCCGGATGGTCGGCGGAAGGGCGCTCTCGGGTATCGAGACAAACCCGTATGCCGCGTAGAAGTCGACGAGGTTCCGGACCGAGTGCATGTAGAGGGTGTCGTGCTGGCACGCCTCGACGAGTGCATCCATCGCCTTCCGGGCATACCCCTTTCCCCGGAACCGGACCGGGGTGAAGACACCGTCCACCTCGTAGCCGTCGGGGTGCCGCCGGCACCGGGCAACGGAGACAAGGGTGTCGTCCGCAAAGACCCCGAAGATCCGGTCCGTCTCCGGGTCTGCTTTCAGCTGGTGGTAGTCGGTCCAGACCTCCTCGGCGAGCGCGAACTCATCCCGCCGGAGCTCCCGGGCCTCGACCGCGAGGTGGATCGGGACTGCCAGCACCAGCACCGGCGGCTTTACGCACCCGACGACCGCGCTCGTGACGCTTCCGAGCGGGGCGCTTCCCGGGGCGTCACGCTTTCCGACGCGCGGGATGACGACCGCAGAGGCGCCGATCTCGTCTGCCACGGCGCAGATGGTCCGCGCCGGAACCCCGGTCCGG
>JAGVUK010000043.1 GCA_019136335.1 Methanomicrobiales archaeon | reverse complement strand
CACCCCGGCGGCCCCGGTCCCGCTCACGAAGAGGATCGAGATCGAGCACATCTTCTTCCCCATCGTGGACGGCGGGAACATATTCCACGTATGGCTCGGGGAGGCGCGCCCCGATCCCCGGGGGCTGATGGAGATGGCGATGAACCTCTGCCGGACGACCCAGATCGGGTACTTCGCCTTCACCCGGGACCTGACGGTCTCCTTGAAGGAGTACCGGGAGTTGAAACCGGCGCACCCCGGCCCGGGGAAGGCCGCCGGCCTCTCCCCGGCGGCGGACCGGGCGGACGCCTGACCGGTCTCACACCTTTTTTGAACCGTGGCGACCTCCCGCCGGAGGGCACAGAGCGTAACCCCACCGGCACCGGACGTTGCGCGAATCATCCCTCCTGCATCGATCCCAAAATAACAGACCCTATCTGGTCTTCGTCCCATCCCCCACGGAGCGTTCCCCTCCGTCCCCCCACCCCGCCCGCGCTTCGCGCTCCTCCCCCGCCCCCACCCGGTGGCGGGCAGTGCTTGCGATATCCGGTGGAAAGCCGTATCCGGTTCCCCTCCGGGATCTCTCCGTAGAGTGGATCGTGGGGATACTCGGGCAGTGCGAAACAAGAACGCTGATCTCCTCCGTTGAGAGCGCCGGTAATTAGGAATCGTTGCGCTCCGGAACTCCAGAGCCGCTCCTCCCCTGCCCATACAGGTCGTGCGATTGTCGGCAACTCTCCTCCGTACCTGACGGTGCTTGAGCCGCCCTTCGCGTTCTTCGCGGCTTCGCGTGAGACCATGTTGCTGCTCCTATACTACGCCTCACGCGAAAGACGCGAGGGGAAGGTTATGAGGGGATGCATTGCACAAAGCATCCTTTTTTGACTTCGCGGAGAAACTCGATATAGGAGCCGCGCTCCATAAGGCCGCGTCGGTTCGTGAGGATATTCATGATCGATCTCAACACTCCGCTTCTTGCGATCGACGTCGGCAGGGGCACCCAGGACATCCTGGTCTACGAGCCCGGCCGGACTATCGAGAACAGCATCAAACTGGTCCTCCCCTCGCCGACGGTGGTGACGGCGAAGAAGATCCGGCAGGCGACCGGGGCCGGTCGCCCGGTCTTCCTCGACGGGTTCCTGATGGGCGGCGGCGCGAACACCGGCGCAGTACGGGAGCACCTGGCGGCAGGCCTCCCCATCTCCGCCACCCCAGAGGCTGCCGGGACCCTGCACGACGATCTTGAGAAGGTCCGATCGATGGGCGTCGGGATCCGGGCCGACCCCCCGGAGGACGCGGTGATCATCCATACCACCGACTACATGGAGCCGGAGCTCAAAAACGCGCTCTCCCTCTTTTGTGTCGGGTACCCGGAGAACGTCGCGGTCGCGGTCCAGGACCACGGCTACTCCCCGCACCGGAGCAACCGCATCCACCGGTTCGAACTGATGCGGGAGCGGCTGGATGCCGGGGACTGGGACCTCCTCTCGCTCGTCGCTGACCCCCCGCTTGCCGATATGACAAGGATGCAGGCGGTCCGGAGGCAGGCGCCGGGCGCGCTCGTCACCGATACCGGGCCGGTCGCGCTCATCGGGGCGCTCTGCGATCCGCGGGTCCGGCAGCAGGCAAAGGAGGGGGTCATCCTCGTCAACGCCGGGAACGGGCATACCCTCTGCTTCGCCCTGAAAGGACGGAAGATCTACGGGATCTTCGAGCACCATACCGGCGCCCTCACCCCGGCGAAACTCCAGCACTACATCCGGCGGCTCGCCGACGGCACGCTGACGTCGGAAGAGGTCTTCGACGACGGCGGCCACGGGGCTGCGGTCAGGAAACCCCTCGTCACCAATGCCGTGGCCGTCACGGGGCCGAACCGGCTCCGGCTGCTCCCGGGGGCCTGCCAGGCGGCGCCCTTCGGGGATATGATGCTCTCGGGGTGCTTCGGGCTTATGTACCTCTGGAAGCAGCTCCGGGAGGGGTGAGGGCGGGCCGGAGGAGAAAGGTCCCAAAAGAAGAGAACCCGGCGGAGTCATACCGCCCCTGCCGGGTGGTTCACGGGGTGCGAAGCGCGAAGACCAGGTGGGTTGTGAGTAACGCCCCTTCGCGGCTCTCGCGGTCCTTACACTCCTGCCGTTTAGCCGGCTGTCCCCCCGAACCACCCGAAGATGCCGCGGAAGAACCCCGCGATCAGGTCGAACGGTGACGAAGAGGATCCGGCCGCCGCCGCCCCCCCGGCCTTCCCCTCCCTGGCATAGACGGCCGCTACCTCCTCCTTCCCGAGGCTCCCGAGGGCGGCGAGGTGCTCCCCCGCCCCGGCGGTGATCGCGTCATAGTCGACGCCCCGCCGCCATGCATCGGTCATCGTCTCCGACGGGCGGAGGAGCGAGTCCTGAACCCCGACAAGTGTGTAGAGAGCAGGGAGGGGGGACTCCACGGTCGCGTTCGTGCTCCCGCCGGGCCGGACGGCGAGCACCGGGTCGGAGAGCCCCGATGAGGGGATCTCCTGGCTGCCGGCGAGGGCATAGGCGCGGAACGCGAAGGCATCGGGATACGATGTCAGGTTGGTGACAAGCCGCTCCTCGGGGAGCGTGAGGTTCTCGAGCGTCAGCCGGCCGGTCCGGGTGGTGACCGAGAACTCCCAGACGCCGCGCTCACCGGCCCGGAGGCTCCGGGGTTCTTTGGTCCGCGTGATCTCGTAGACGGCGATCTCGCCCGGCGGCGGCACCAGGACGACGTAAGCCGGTTCTCCTTCCGTGAGCGTCAGGTTCCGCGCCTCGACCGTCACCGTGACGGTGAACGTCTCTCCCTCCATCGCCACCCGCGGGTGCCGGCCGCCAAGACGCATGGCCCCGTCAAGCAGCCAGTCGAGGTTCGCTATCTCCATCCCGCTCCGGGTGAGGGCGACGTCTGCGGGGGTCCGGGAGAGGAGCACCCCGACACCCCTGACGAAGAGGCCCTCGCGCGGCGCGGCAACCTCAGGCGGTGCCCCGGTCTCGTTCTCCCTGGGGGTGAACGGGGATGCGGGACGGACGAGCTGGTGGTCGCCCTGGGCCAGCGGACGGTCGTGGGACTGGTGTGATCTTGCCATCGTCGCATTCGGCCTCGGGGGGGCCTCCCGCTCCAGGGTCGGTACCGGCACCGGCGTCTCCTCCGGCTCATCCTCATCGCCGGCATCGTCGGTCGTTGCGAGAACCGACGCGGTAGGTTCAGGCGAGGCTGTCGTATTCAGGTCCTCCAGGGTCGGTACCGGCTCCTCCTCATCGCCGGTCTCGTTGGTCGTTGCGAGAACCGACGCGGTAGGCCCGGGAGAGGTTGGCGCCGCCGGGGAGAGCGTCGAGTTGATCACCTCAGGAGGGGCTGGCGCCGTCACCTCCGGGGTGGCCGCGAGATCCGCAGGCCTCGCCGTTATAGACTTCTCTGCCGGCTCCCGCGATTCGGCAGGGGTAACCGGCAGTTTCGCAGTGACGGGTTTCTCGCCGGTTGCCGGCGACCCCCCGGAAGTGCCGTTCTCCCCGGGAACCGGGGCTGCGGCCGCAAGAGAGGCGGCCGGACCGAGACAGAGCGTCACTATCGCGACGACGATGAGAAGACGCCAGAAGAGCACCCCCTCCGGCATCCGCAAACTCCGTGCACCCTCTTTTCCGGTTCCACCCGCAGATGGCGCAGGCCCCACCATCCGCCCGGATCCTCCGTTCATGGTTGTCCCATGGAGCGCGCGCTGATATAAATAATTTCCGGATCAGAGCCCGCCCGGAACTTCCCGCGCGGATCGGCCCCGCGAGAAGACTCCCGGCAACAGGGGATCGTCTTCCTGGACAGGGAGCGTAGGGGCAGGGATTGAGACTCGCCACGATCTCGCCCGGGCACCCGTCGTTGCACTTCAAAAACTCCGGCCACTCCCGGAGACGCCCGGCGGGAGAGTTCCGGAACGGTTACGATGAAAAGGAGGAGAGAGGTTCAGGCAGCCTCGTTCTGCATCAGCTGGACATCGGCGATGTCGTGCTGCCGCAGTGCAAGAACCTTTGCCTTGAAGATATTCTTCCCCGCCTTGCCGATGGCAAGGCCCCGGTCCTCGTCCCGCACCTCGATACGGGCGACCTGCTGGTCCTCTTCGTTCATGTCGAAGTCGACGCCGGTGACCTGGGCGGGAAGGAAACAGTTCCGGAGGAACTGGGCCGGGTCCATGGAGTACTCCACGACCTCGATCCGTTTGCCCATAACCTCGGAGGCCTTCTTGATGCTCGACCCGCTCTTCCCTATGGCAAGTCCCATGTCGCCGGGATTGATCACGAAGATGATCCGCTCATTGCGGTTATCGACGACACAATCGCGGCTGCTTGCGCCGGTGAGGCTCTCGAACTGGGAGATAAGGCGCATGCACTCTTCTGTCAGCACGACCTGCGGCATCGTCTACACTCTCGCAGCATTCAGGATATCGGATTCACCTGGCTCGACCACGGCAAGCGCACTGACGACATACGGCATACCGCAGGCTTTTCCGAGCTGGACACTCGAGCCTTCGTAGACGTAGACAGGGATATCGATCTCATTCACAAGATTTTTGACGGATTCCGGGCTGTTTTTGGCCACCACGACAAGTCTGGCCTTGCCCTCCTCGATGCATTCCCGGGTCTTGTTCTGGCCGAGGAACACTGTACCAGTCTTCACGGCTTTACGGAGTGAAGCATTAAAGTCCATATACGGTTCTCCTAGATTTTCAGGTTTACAGGTTTTGCGATGAGTTTCACATCACCGGTGCCGAGCTGGATGGGCTGGCCCACGATCACGTTCTCGGTGACGCCGTTCAATTCGTCCACCTCGTTTGCGATTGCCGCATCCAGCAGGTGGTTGACCGTCACCTCGAATGCGGCCCGGGAGAGGACGCTCTCCTTCTCGCCGGCGATACCGTGCCGGCCGATCTGCTTGACCTCGCCGTCCATGCACATCATATCGGCGACGAGCATGATATGGCGGACATCGACGCCGATACCCTGTTCGTTCAGGGTACTTAAGGCCTCCTGGATGATCGCGTTCCGGCCCGCCTCGATACCGAGCACATCGGCAATCTCGCTGATGTTGTTGCTCCGGGTGCGGGAGGTATCGACTCCCTCGACTTCGAAGACATCTTTTAGGTTGGAGCCTTCAGTATAAAGGATATACTCTCCGCCCTCCTTTCTGACGACGACCCGCTCAATATCATCGATACCCTGAACGATGACGTTCCTGACGTGCTCGGCAAGCTGGAAGAGGTTCTGGTAACTCTCCCGGTTCTTCGGGATGAAGACAATCGACGCCTTCTTTACATCCTCTTCGACATCGAAGTCACGGAAATGCCGCTTTTCGCGGATCTTCCTCGGGGCCGCCTCAAAGATCTCCTCGAGGCCGATCTTGCGCCGGTCGCAGACCGACTTGTTGAGCAGGACAAGGACCTGCATATTCTCCATGTCGATGGTGATATCGCCGAACTCGTGGAGCGGCGCAGCCTCGATCTGCCAGCTCACCTCACGGGCGCGGTCACGGTTGAACGCCCAGTCGTCCTTCAGGTGGACCGCCATCGTGGGGGTGCTCGGCTCACGCCGGGCATCCATGATCTCGATGAGGCGGGGAAGACCGAGGGTAACGTTGATCTCGGCCACACCCGCGTAGTGGAAGGTCCGCATCGTCATCTGGGTGCCGGGCTCGCCGATCGACTGCGCCGCCACGATACCGACCGCCTCGCAGGGCTCGATCCGGCTCTTCTCGTACTCGGAAAAGACCATGCCGAGGATCCGGTCGAACTGTTCGTCGGTGAGCTCGCGGTCTGCAAGACTCGCTTTGAGGTCTTCCCGGGTCCGGTAGGGCAGATCGAGGGCATCGATCCGCTGCTCCATATCGCTGTTCATTTGATCTCCTCCTTTAAGACGCTCTCGACGATGCCTTTGACGTCCACCGGGGCGCCGTAACTGCTCCGTGCGGGATCGGTCCCATCCTCGCCGTAGCGGAACTGGATGATCCGGCCGCCCGTCGTCCGGACGGTGCCGTCATACTCGACCTTGAGGTCCTGCAGGGCGTTGATCATCCGCCGCTGCAGGTACCCGCTCTGCGACGTCCGGACCGC
>JAGVUK010000174.1 GCA_019136335.1 Methanomicrobiales archaeon | reverse complement strand
CCCCCGTGGCGATATCCACCACGGTCCAGTGTACCGGGACAAGCCTGGAAGACCGGGTTCTGACTCTCTCCTCCCCTGGGAAACCGCTGCCAGCACTATTCCTGCGGAGGGGGTGGGGGAGGAGCGCGAAGCGCGGGCGGGATGGGGGTTGCCGGAGAAGCGTAGGGGTATGCCACCGGTGTGAAGCGCGGGCGGGGTGGGGGGACGGAGAGGAGCCCTCTGTGGGGGGGTGGGGCGAAGGCCGGATATGGTCTGTTCGTCTGGAACCGATGCACGAGCTGCAGGATGCAGCACAGGCTTTGCCGGTCATGCCCCGGCATCTATCTGGCCGGGATCCCGCCCTTTTCTCTCCCTTCCAGCCTGTTTTTGGAGATTTCGGGTGCGGGGACGGCGCTCGGCGCCGGGGACCCGCTCGGCGTTTCCGGCAGCAACATTTCAGCAGCCGGCATGTGAACTGGTGCAGTTCGTGATGGACCCCTCCTCAAACTATATATAGATTGATGGCGACTGCATCCCTGCGTCACATGACTGGACTGTTAAAGAACCTTGTTCGGGCGGTGTAGCATAGCCCCGGGGAAGATATCATGAAAGTAGCCCTTCTTTGCGAATACTCCAGAGACATGAAGCCGTATCAGGGTTCAAACATCTACGTATCGGAACTGGTATCACGCCTCGCCGGGCGTGATGATATCGATCTCCACCTCATCACCATGGGCAGCGCGACCGCCGTAAGGCAGGAGGAGGGGTTCACCCACCACATCCTCCGGAAGGGCGGCCCATTCTCCCTCCCATACTTCCATCCTCTGGTGCTCTCCCGGATGGTGAAGACGGTCAGGGCCATCCGGCCGGAGATCGTCCATGCGCTCTCCACCCGGTACCCCTGCTCCACGGCTGCCATGCTCCTCGGGAACGACTACCCCTCCCTCGTGACCGCGTTCGGCATATTCGAGAAGGAGATTGCGCACTACCGGGAGGACATGCCCCCGTTTGAGCGGGCGCTCTCGCACATCTTCCATGCCTTCTTCATCCACAACGAACGGTGGGTGCTCTCACGGGCCCCCGAGCTGGTCGTGGATGCCCCGTCGATCGGGGAACTCGTCAGGACGCCGACGACCGGCCGGATCCATGTCGTCGCCGCCGGCCTTGACCTCGAACGGCTCCGGTCGCAGGCCCCCCCTCTCCCGCCCGGGGAGGGGCCGGATATCGTCTTTATCAACACGCTCACCCGGCTGAAGGGTGCGGACGTCCTGTTGCGCGCCCTGCCGGACGTCGTAGAGGCGTTTCCCGACCTCAAGGTGTGCATCGGGGGAAGGGGGCCCCGGGAACCCGAACTCCGGAGACTCGCCCGGGACCTGGGGCTTAAGAGGAACGTCGCCTTCCCCGGGTTCGTGCCCGACGAGGAGAAGTACCGCTACTACCGGCAGTGCAGGATGGTGGTCGTCCCGTCCCGGTGGGACTGCCAGCCGTCTCCCCTCTTCGAGGCCGCGGCGTTCGGCAAACCCGTCATCGCGTCGGACATGTCTCATCCCGGCATCGTTGAGGACGGAGTGACCGGGCTCATCTTCCGGTCCGAAGACGCGGCCGGGCTCGGGGAGAAGATCCTCCGCCTCCTCAGGGACGATGCCGCTCGCGAGCGCATGGGCAGGGCGGCGGCGGCAAGGGTCGGTGAGTATGACTGGCAGAAGGTTGCCGACCGGTATGTTGCGATCTACCGGGACGCGGTCAGGGAGCACCGGCGGCAGGGGGAGCGGGTTACGGCAACCGCCGGGGCTTCCCCGGAGAGGTGAGCCGCACCGGATGCAGGGATTGCCATGAGAGAGACCACCATTGGACTGCTCATGTTCCCGATCGAGCGATCGGGCATACACCCGACCGCGAACCTCATCGGGATCCTGTCGTCCCTTACCCGTGGGCCGATCCCCCTGGTGACGGGAAACGCCGGGCGCGTCTTCGAGACCGACACGCGGGTCCGGTTCTCCGGCGTCGACCACGCGGCCGGAGGGAATGCGGTGTTGCGGGTCCTGCACAACATCGCGACGCAGGCGAGGATAACCCGCCGCATCAGGGAGCTCGACGGCACCGGCACCTGGCTCTTCTTCTTCGGCGGAGAAGTCCTCGTCCTGCCGATGCTCGCGGCAAAACTCTCCGGGAAGAAGGTCATACTGGCGCTCCCGGCCCATACCCCCATCATGATGGCGCCTGCGGGCGACCGGCTCCTTGTCCCGGCCGGAATACTCACCGGGATCACCTGCAGGCTCTGCGACAGGATCGTCCTCTACTCCCCGGCCCTCATAGACCACTGGGGGCTCGAGCGCTACCGGGATAAGATCGCGATAGCCCGCGAGCACCTCCTCGACTTCGAGGCGTTCAGGGTTGAGGTGCCGCTTCGCGAGCGGCCTGCAACCGTCGGATACATCGGCCGCCTCGCCGACGAGAAGGGGGTCTGGAATTTCGTCCGCGCCCTCCCCCGGATCGCTGCCGGGAACGCTGATCTGCGCTTCCTTATCGGCGGAGATGGGCCCCTGCTCCCGGCGATCCGGGAGTTCGTCCGGGAGAGCGGGCTCTCCGGCCGCGTGACGTTCACGGGATGGATACGCCACGAAGACCTTCCCTGCCACCTCAACAGCCTCAGGCTGCTCGTGCTGCCGTCTTACACGGAAGGGCTCCCGAACATCATGCTTGAGGCCATGGCCTGCGGCACGCCCATACTCGCGACACCCGTGGGTGCCGTGCCGGACTTCGTCAGGGACGGCGTGACGGGGTTTATCCTGGCGCCAAACACACCGGAGGGCGTCGCAACCTCGGTCCTCGATATCCTCGGGCGCCCGGAACTGGCGTCCGTCGCAGAAGCCGCCAGGGAATGTGTTGAGCAGGAGATCACCTATGAACGGGCGGTGGAACGGTTCGCCGCCGTCATCGAAGAACTCGGGGGTTGACAGCGGCATGCACCTTGATAAGATCCTCGCCGGCTCTGGCATCGTCGTCTCGGCCGTTCTCATCGCCTACCTCACGCTCACCGTCGGGCGCCTGGTCTTCATCCTCGCCGGCGTTCTCACCCTCCTCTGCTGTCTCCTCTGGCTCGCGATCCGGGAGCGGGCGATCCAGGAGTTCCCGGGATCGTGGGCTGGCGAAGCGAAGACCGGAAAGGACCGGCTTTTTGTCGTGCTGCTCATCCTCTTCCTCGTCCTCTACGTGCTGAGCATCGCCGCGCTCCATACCCGCGCCTCGCTGTATGAGCGGCCGTCCGGTTACTTCATCCTGGTTTCGCTCATGGCCGGCGTCGTAGCTCTCGAGATCCTCCTGCCGCACCAAAGAAAGGCCCTCTGGGTCCTGCCGCAGATCGTCCTCCTCGGGATATCGGTCGCATGGTCGCAGATCCTGATCGTCCCCGGCATTCTGGGCTCGGACCCCTGGTGGCACAGTATGTTCGTATCGCGGATCCTGGATCTCTCCGCCATCCCCGGAGGCTACTGGTACACCCACATGCCGCTCTTCCACCTGGAGGTTGCCGGGACATCGCTCCTGGCCGGACTGGATTACCGTCTCGCGGCGATGCTCTCTGTGAGCCTGGCGCAGATCGTCATCTTCCCGGCGGCCATCTACCTCCTCGGGAATGCCCTCTTTGACGATGAGCGAGTGGGGCTGCTCGCCGGGCTCATGCTGGTCACCGCAAACCAGCAGGTCGGCATGAGCGTCACATCGATTCCCAACGCCTTTGCGGCGATATTCATAGCCCTTGTCCTCTATCTCCTCTTCAAACTGAAGTATACAAGACCGGCACGGGCCGGAAGTCTTGCGCTCCTCCTTCTTTCCGCCATCATCCTGACGCACACCATCACGGCGGCGTGTATGGCGCTGGTCCTCTTCGTGGTGTGGGGCGCGTGCAGGGTCTACGGCTGCCTCCGGGAGGACGCGGCCACGGAACCGTATCCCGTCACGCTGGGCCTGGCCTCACTCTTCCTCGCCGCCATGCTCGGGTGGTGGTACTTTGTCTCAGGGCATATCGCGGTCCTCCGGGACCTCGTCCGCCAGGGGTTCACCCGGGCCTACTTCGTCCAGAACCCACCTATCGTCGACGCATATCCCGGGCTTGTGCCGGTCCCGGAGCAGATCTTCAACAACATCGGCATGTTCCTCTTCTTCACCGTAAGCCTCGTCGGCATCTTTTACCTGGCGGGGCGGGGCGAGAGGAACGGTTTTGCCTTCGGGACGGCGGGGCTCATCCTCCTCGGCATCGGTTTCTTCCCGCTCATCACGGGGCTCTCGTTCATCGAGCACCGGTGGTGGTACTTCTCCCAGATCCTCATCGCCGTCCCGCTCGCGGCATCGCTTCTCCTGATCGCAGGAAGGCCGCGGGCACGCAGGGTGCCCACCGCGTTCCTCCTTGCCGCGTGCGTCGGCCTCCTTGTCTTCACCATGATCGCAAGCCCGGCGGCCGATACCGGCAGCCCGATCTTCTCCCCCAATAGCGCCGTAAGGACCGGTTTTACGGAGTCGGAGCTATGGGCGCTCGATACGGTGGACAGTATGCGGACCGGCCCGGTCGGGGCGGACAGGTACGTTCAGGTTGTGAATTATGCCGGCCCGGACCCGGCGTTCATCATACCGGCCGACGATATGCTGATCGAGGGGACTTACCGCTCATACGGGATGGACGCCCTTCTGGTCCGGGAATATATCAGGGGTCACCCCATCTTCTGTTACGATGGTATGTTCAGGTTGACGCACGATCCGGAGAAGACGCTTGCCGGGGAGGGGTATGACCGGGTGTACGGATCCGGATCGGCCGGCCTGTTCAGGCTCAACGACCTGTAATACAACGGTTCTCAATGACCGGCACCCTCAAAGGGGGTGAGTACCGGTCATTTTTTTGCACACTTCGGAAGGTCGCGTCGGGGGGCGGGAGGCCGGGCGGGGTGGGGGATGGCGGCGAGACCTGCGGAGAGGGGGAGACACCTCCCCCGGCACATAGCCGCTTTCCACAACCTTTTTCTTCCCCACGCCCCATTCCACGTTCAGGAGGTTAGATACTATGGTTAATTTTGAACATGCACTCATTGGAGAAGCGCTCGTCGGCGAAGGGCCGGAGGTTGCCCACATCGATCTCGTCATCGGGAAGAAGGGGAGCAGCGTAGAGCAGGCCTTCGTCACGGCGCTCGCATCGCCTGCCCGGGGTCACACGCCGCTGCTTGCCGTTCTCACCCCGAACATTCCTGCAAAGCCCCCGACGCTGATGGTCAACAAGGTCACGATCAAGAACGCAGGTCAGGCTCTCCTGATCTTCGGCCCGGCACAGGCCGCTGTCGCGAAGGCGGTGGTGGACAGCGTTGCTGAGGGCATTATTCCCGAGGCGGAGGCTGACAATCTGCTGATCATCGCATCGGTCTTCATCGAGTGGGATGCGGCCGATAAGAAGAAGATCTACGACTGGAACTACGAGGCGACAAAGACCGCCATCCGTCGGGCGGTAACGGGCGAACCGAAGATGAAAGAGGTGCTTGCAAAGAAAGATACCGCGAAACATCCCTTTGCGTGATACGCCAGGGGGCGCCTCCCTCACCCCAGCAGGAGGATGGCGGCATACCCGAACGCGCCGAGAAAGAAGGGCGCTATACGGCTCTTGCGCTCCTCAGGGAGTTCTTCCTTGAGCACATTGAGGATGACGCCGCCGGCGGGAACGCGGTGATGACAGCGACCCAGAGTTCCGGGAGCCGCACCAGGTAGCCCGCCGCAAGGCCGCCGGCGAGCGCTACAGAGAGCGCCCAGCGCCCTATCCGGTCGTAGTCCCGGCGATGATCCTTGCGCAGCCCGTAATCGGTGACCAGGAAGTGCAGGGCCATGGCGATGGTATAGAATGCAAGGCTCACGAGACCGGGCCGTATGCGGTGGAGCAGGAGGTAGCCAATCAGAAGGTTGTAGACGCCGAAGGATGCGATGTGGAGCCAGAAGACACCCGGGCCGGTTGTCGTACGTTCGGCATCCTGCGTCGCCGGCCGGTGCTCCTGCGATGTCCTGACAACCCGCTCCAGCCCGTAGAAGGTGACGAAGCCGAAGAGGGCTACGATGTAGATGTGATTCTCAAGGCCGACAAGCACCTCT
>JAGVUK010000195.1 GCA_019136335.1 Methanomicrobiales archaeon | reverse complement strand
GAACTCCTGGAGACGGTGCTTGACCAGGCGCTCGACCTCCTCGGCTACGACGGCGGCGGCGTCTACCTCACCGGACCCGGGCGGGGCGGGACCACGCTCCGTTACGAGCGGGAGATGCCGGAGAGGTGCCTGGAACGGGCCGGGGGGTTCCTCAAGGCGCCATGCGCCGAGGCCCTTGCCGTCGGCGTTCCCTATTATCTCGAACGGGGCGATGACCCGGATAGCCCTGCATCCCGTCTCCTCCGCGACATCGGGTTTGCCGCACTAGCCTGCATCCCGCTCATCGTCGAGTCCGACGTCGCCGGGGTGCTCCTCATCGGGAGCAGGGACCGGCAGTCCTTTCCTCCCGAAGAGCGCGCGCTCCTCGAGGCGATCGGCCGGGAGATCGGGGCCGGCATCCTGCGGGGGATGCTCCACCAGAGGCTTGAGGCGGCGAACCGGGAGGCAAACCTCTACCTGGATATCCTCACCCACGATATCCGCAACGCCGACAACGTCGCGAACATCTACGCCGATATCCTCATCGACGAGCTCGAGGGTGAGGCGGCCAGGCATGCCCGGAAACTGAAGGACATGATCCGGAAGAGCATCGAGATCACGGCAAACGTCGCCACCATCAGAAAGATCCACGAGAGCCGGGCCGGGCTTGCGCCGGTTAACCTTGATGCCGTCATCAGAAACGAGATCGAGCACTTCCCCGACCTCCGCATCCGTTACGACGGGTTGCCCGTGGAGGTCTTCGCCGACGACCTTCTCCCCCAGATCTTCACGAACCTCATCGGCAACACCGCAAAGCACGGCGGGCCGGGGGTCAGGGTCGCCGTGACGGTCGAGGGCCTGGATGAGGGGGCCGTCGTCGTCACCGTCGCCGATACCGGCCCCGGTATCCCGGACGAGATGAAGGGGGCGATCTTATACCGGTTCGAGCGGGAGAACGGTAGAAGGGGGAGCCAGGGCCTCGGCCTCTCGATCTGCCGGATGCTCGCCGCCCGTTACGGTGGCAGGATCTGGATCGAGGACCGGGTGGCGGGACACCCGGAGGAGGGTGCCGCGTTCCGGTTCACCCTCCGGAAGGCCGGCGGGGGCAGGGGGGCGTGAGGCCCCGGGGAGCCTTTCCCCGAGGATCTCCCCGGGTCCGGGCGCTTATCTCTCCGCCATCGCCTGCAGGATCGACATAATCCCGGGTTTTGCCTTTCTCCGTGTCCTTGAGCAGAAGTCGTCCATCTCGATATCGGTGGGGTCGTACAACTCTTTATTCATCCGGTCGGTGATCTCGTCGAATATTCGCCGGTAAGCGACACAGTGAGGATCGACACCGCGGATCTCGCCGCCTGTCGGCGCTATCGCGTTGTAGGGGCACCCACCCCGGCAGTACCTGATATGGGGGCATCCTCCGCATTCGCGGTCGACGTACTCCTTGAACTCCTGCATGAGCCTCCCGGCGTCCGACCGGGCGAGGTCTTCGGGTGTGGGGCGGTCGTAGACGTTACCCATCACGTACCCCGGCATCCCGACAAAGCGGTAGCACGGGTATATGCTCCCGTCCGGCCCGACGGCCAGGGTGGTTCCCATGCAGTCAACGAACGTGCAGACGGTGCCGTGCCGGGTAAATACGCACCTGCAGAGGTCGTTGATGTTCATAACCTCGATCCTGTTCAGGTTCTCCAGGTACCTGTCAAGGAGATACACCAGCAGTTCCCCATACGCCTCCGGTTCGAGCGCCCACTCACTCGGGTTCTCGTTCCGGAGGGACGGCAGCGCCGGGTGCAGTTTGAGGGGGAACCTGTTCTGCAGGAAGAAGTTGAAGATATCTTCTTTATGCTCGACCGACCGGGAGGTGAACGTGCAGATGAACCTGACCTCAAGTCCGTTTGCCCGCGCAATCTCGTAACCCCGCATGGTCTTTTTAAAGTAGCCCTCTCCCCTCTGCAGGTCGTTGATTGCCTCGGGGCCGTCGACGCTGGAGCCGACGGGGACGTTGTACTCCGCAAGTATCCGGGCCAGCTCCGGGGTGAGCCTCCAGAGGTTGCTCTGCAGGGCGAACGTCGGTGCGAGATGGGCGAGGCCCTCGGAGAGGATGGGGAGGGCCTGCCGGTAAAAGTCCGCGCCGGCAAGGAGCGGCTCTCCCCCGTGGAAGGTGATGGTGACCTGGTCGGACCGGTAGTCTTTGAGCCACTCCGCTATCTCGCGGACCGTCTCGACACTCATCTTAGGAGACCCTTCATCGGAACTCCAGCAGTAATGGCATTTTGAGGGGCACCCGAGCGTGGGGATGATCATGACGTGAAAAGGGCTCTTCATTATACCGAGATTCTCTCTGATGAGGTTAAAGTCTATGCATATGCCCGTCCAGATGGGCAAAGCCCCTGTCGGCAACCACGCGGAACCGCCGCGTGGTATCGGGGTGGTCGGCGCAGCCATTCTCCGAAACCCTCCGGAGCGTACGAACCGGCCCGGTCACCGCCGACCTCACCAGTCCTTCTTCATCACCTCCGCCTTCAGGTCTTTGGGCATCAGTTCGATGGCATACCGGAGCGCTGTCCGGGGGATATCCCTCTTGTTCTGCATAAACGGTGCGGCAGGCCGTCCGGGAAGATCGGGGGTGCTTCTTCCGGCCGATGGCCAGGCAGATCACCGCCTCGCCATGCGCCGTCTTTCATCCTGCCCGGGCGTTCGCGGTGACCGGCGGCACAAAAGTCGTGCTCCTCGCGGAGGGGAAGATACCCGCCTATAGCGCCCAGAACCCCTCCCGCTCGGATGCGGCGATGAGTTTGAGTAGACGCTGTTCTCACCATGCCGGTGTAGGCCGGGCGCCCGGAGAGGACATGAGCGGGGTATTACAAGGACCAGAACTGCCAGGTATTTTGTCGGGTATCACCAGGCAAGGATTAAATGGAGGGAGATGGAACTCTCCTCAAAGGGATTTACCTGCCCTGCCTCACCCAACGAACATAGAGATTCGAGGAGCAGATTATGGAGAGTAAAAAGAAACTGACCACCGCTGCCGGTGCACCCGTGCCGGACAACCAGAACGCCATGACCGCCGGCCCACGCGGCCCCATGCTGATGCAGGACGTCTGGTACCAGGAGAAGCTCGCTCACTTCAACCGGGAGGTGATCCCGGAGCGGCGTATGCACGCCAAGGGATCCGGCGCTTTCGGCAAGTTCACCGTCACCCACGACATCACCCGGTTCACCAAGGCCAGGCTCTTCTCCGGGATAGGCAAGGAGACTGAGGTCTTCGTGCGCTTCTCGACGGTCGCCGGCGAGCGCGGTGCAGCCGATGCCGAACGCGACATCCGTGGCTTTGCTATTAAGTTCTACACCGAGGAGGGGAACTGGGACCTGGTCGGAAACAATACTCCCGTCTTCTTTATACGCGACCCCCACAAGTTCCCGGACCTCAACCGCGCCGTCAAGCGCGACCCCCGCACCAACATGCGCTCTGCGACCAACAACTGGGACTTCTGGACGTCTCTTCCCGAGTCTCTGCACCAGGTGACCATCACCATGAGCGACCGCGGGGTCCCCCTCTCCTATCGCCACATGCACGGCTTTGGCAGTCACACGTTCAGCATGATCAACGCGAAAGACGAACGCGTCTGGGTCAAATTCCACCTGCATACCCAGCAGGGCATCAAGAACCTGACCGATCAGGAGGCCGAGGCGGTCGTCGCCAAAGACCGCGAGAGCCACCAGCGTGACCTGTTTGAGAGCATCAAGAGGGGCGATTTCCCCCGCTGGACGATGTTCATCCAGGTGATGACCGAAGAACAGGCGAAGAGCATGCCCTACAACCCCTTCGACCTCACCAAAGTCTGGTACAAGGGGGAGTTCCCCCTGATCGAGGTGGGTGTGCTCGAGCTGAACCGGAACCCTGATAACTACTTCCAGGATGTGGAGCAGGCGGCGTTCAACCCGGCCGCCGTGGTGCCGGGCATCGGCTTCTCGCCCGATAAGATGCTGCAGGGGCGCCTCTTCGCCTACGGGGACGCACAGCGCTACCGGCTGGGCGTCAACCACCACCAGATCCCGGTCAACCGTCCCCGATGTTTTGCGAACCCCTCTCACCGCGACGGGCAGATGCGCGTGAACGGCAACGCCGGTTCTACCATCGGCTACGAGCCCAACAGTTTTGGCGAATGGCAGGAGCAGCCTGAATACAGAGAGCCGCTCCTCGCGATCTCCGGTGCGGCAGGGGCCTGGAACTTCCGCGAGGACGATTCCGACTATTACACCCAGCCCGGCAAGCTCTTCCGCCTGATGAGCCCAACCAAGCAGCAGGTCCTCTTCGAGAACACCGCGCGCGCCATGGAAGGCGTGCCCGACTTCATCAAGATCCGGCACACCCAAAACTGCCTGAAGGCCGATCCGGTCTACGGGAAGGGCGTGGCGGATGCGCTCGGCATCCCGCTCGATCGCGTGAAGTAGCCCCGATGCGGGGCGGGCCGGACGATACGAAGATTGTCTGGGAGGACAACGGTACAGGGATACCCGATGAGGAGAAGGAGCAGATCTTCCATCGCGGGTACGGGAAGAACACCGGCCTCTGCCTCTTCCTCGTCCGGGAAATCCTCTCGATCACCGGCATGACGATCACGGAGACCGGTTCGTTCGGAACCGGGGCACGGTTCGAGATCCGCGTGCCTCCCGAGAAGGTGCGGATACGCGGCCCGGCCGCACCCTCCCCCCGCGCCGGGACGGGTGACCGGTGAGTGCGCCCGGCCGTCGCGACCGCGGATGCGGCGCCGTCCCGATCAATCCGGTGGCGGGCGCTGTTCCGGCCGACCGAGAGCGCCGCCCGGCGCAGTACCTTTCATGGGAGATACCCATCCACGTACCCGAGGAACCGCTCCACAACAGGCGTCGAGTAGGGGCCTTCCTCGTAAGCCGTCGCGATCGTCAGGCTGCCGCGGAAGGTCGAGGCCGTCATCAGGAACCCGTAGGGCCAGCAGACGCAGGGGAGGTATTGGAGATCGAGAAGGTCGAGCATCGTGCCGTCATTCCCGGGAACGGGGAGGTAGTCGCCGGGGTCGAAGATGCCGAGGTTCGAGAAGACCGGGTTCTTCAGGCCGGACGAGAGGTACCGCTCGTTCATCTCCTCAAAGAACGCCCGCACCGCCGGCATCCCGCCCGCCATGATCCCTCCGTAGAAGAGGATGGCCGATAGACCGGGGGTCCCCGCCTTGCGGCGGGCGGTTACCTCCGTCACCTGGCCGATGATCTCCTCCAGTCCCGCTCCCTCGTCCACGGAGAGGGTGGCCTCGTAGGCGACGGAGAGGTTCACGGGCAGCCCCTCCCCGTGGCACCCGGGGTATCTCCTCCGGAGATCGGCCGAGGTCAGGATCGACCGGGGCGCACCCCTATCGGAAGGATCGTCCCTGACCCTCAGCAGGGCGAGGAAGAAGGCAGCGATGAGGACGTCGTTCACCGTGGCGCCGTGCTCCCCGCCGAAGGCCTTTATGCGCCCGAGCCGTTCGGGGGCGAGCGTCCGTGAGGCGATCCGGGGCGTCCCCCTCCCGGTCCGCTCGGCGGGGAAGCGCCACCGGTCGACGAAGGGTTCCTCCTCGGCAAGCGCCCGCTTCCGCTCCTCTTCAGAGTAGAGCGCAAGGATCTGGTCCGTGCCCCGGTCGTAGGGCTCGCGGGGGAAAGGCCGGTAGTCCGGGTCCGCCATCACCCCCCGGTAGGCGGCAAAGACCTCGCGGGCGAGGATCATGGCGCCGGCAGCGTCGCAGAAACCGTGGTGGCAGGTGACGGCGACGATGTCGCCCTCCGCCCTCCGGTAGAGGCCGACCCGCACCTGCGGCCCGGCGCGGACGTCGAGCGGCGGCGGAGGAAGACGAAGACGACGTGCATGGTGGGGTCGTAGATGCGCTCGAAGTAGACGTTGAAGACGTCGAAGGCGGGTGCAGGATAGCGGGGGGACATGCTCTTAAGAGTCTCTCCGTCCCGGGATAACTGCCTTATGCTCAATGGAGTCCGGCGCGGCCTGCGCCCCGTTCACCGGGCTGGTCTCGTCCGGGGCCTGGAAGAGCGCCACCCGGGCGACCTCCATCGGCTCTCCCATACGCAGGTTGATTGCCATACCTGCCATAGAGATCTCCGCCCCCTCCCGGTTCAGGTTTTTACCGCTGAGGATCCCGGTGTTGACGCCGCGGGAGCAATGACGTTCGACCGGATGCCCTTCTTTGCATACGCATAGGCGACATTCGCTGCAAGCCCGATGATCCCATGCTTCGATGCCGTGTATGCGGCCCCGGCGAACACGACCGCCACGGGGTTCCCGATCGCGATGGCGGAGCGGCCGGCAGGCCACAAAGGTATTTGAGATGGTAACGAGAAGGCATCATGAGCATCAGGGAGGATTGGATGCAGGAGGTTTCACGATGAAGAGGAAGATCATCGATATCGACGAGGAGAAGTGCACCGGATGCGGGCTCTGCATCCCCGACTGCCCGGAAGGAGCGCTCCAGATCATCGACGGGAAGGCACGGCTCGTGAGCGACCTCTTCTGCGACGGGCTCGGCGCCTGTATCGGGACATGCCCGGAGGGGGCGATCCGCGTCGTCGAGCGGGAGGCCGAGCCGTACGACGAGAAGGCCGTGATGGCAGAGAAGATCGTGCCCCAGGGGGAAGCGGTCATCAAGGCGCACCTTCTGCACCTCCTCGGCCACGGGGAGGA
>JAGVUK010000317.1 GCA_019136335.1 Methanomicrobiales archaeon | reverse complement strand
CGATCGAGGCACGGATCGGCTACGTATTCCGGGACCGGGCTCTCCTTTCACGCGCGCTCACCCGTCTCGCCTACACCCTGGAGGCGGGCCTCCCTTCGAGCGCCCACATGGATGCCCTCGCCACCCTCGGCGATGCGGTCATCAACGTGGCGGTCGTGGAAGCGCTGGTCGCGGGCGGGGCGCACGACAAGGGCGCGATCAGCAACCGGAAGATGAACCTGGTCAACATGACCCGGCTCCGCGAGCTCGCACAAGACCTTGACCTTGAGGATTACGTCCGCTGGGGGAAGGGCGAGGCCGCCCAGGCTGTCTGGACGTCCGGCCGGGTCCTTGCCGAGTGCCTGGAGGCGCTCGTCGGCGCCGTCTACCTGGACGGCGGGATGAGTGCGGCCGCAGGCGTGCTCCGGCAGCTCGGGCTCACGGAGAGGGTGTAAGCCTTCGTCCCTCCTCCTCCGCGCTCGCCTGAACCCCGGTCGGCGGCCGCATCTGCGGCCCGGCGATGGCTCCCGCGCCGTAGGCGAGGAAGACGACCCCGTAGCACCGCGGGTAGTCGCATGTCCCGAAGTAGGACGCCGTCGCCGCCGGCGCTATCGCAAGCCACCCTCCAAGGCATCCCCAGAGGACGGCGAACGAGACGACATAGGCGGGCACCCCCGGCACGAGCCAGATCAGGACCGACGCGGCCGCGATCAGCCCAAACGCCAGCATAGCCGTCTTCTGCGGGGATATCCGGTCGGCGAGACCGCCGAACGCCGGCCGTCCCAGCCCGTTGAAGACGGCGAAGAACCCGACGAGGAGCGTCGCGAGCCCCGCGTCGACCCCCGCCACCTCGGTCCCGACCGGCTTTGCGATCGAGATCGCGGTGAGCCCCGCGAGGCAGCCGATGAAGTAGCAGGCAAAGAGGCCGTAGAAAGCCCCTGTCCGGAGCATCGTCCTTCTATCGCACTCGCAGAGCGGCGCCGTGCCGACCCCGGGCGCGGGAGGGGACCATCCCGCCGGCCGCCAGCCTTGCGGCGGGAACCGGAGCGGCAGGGCCGCGAGCACCAGCACGGCGGCGAGCGCAATACCGAAGATCGCAAACGTCGCCATCACCCCGTACGCGGCGATCAGCGCCCCCGCGGCGTTTGCGGTGACAAACGCCGAGATCCCGAACCCGAGCAGGGTGAGCCCCACCGCGAGCCCCCGCCGGTCCGGAAACCACCGGGCCGCGACGGCGACCGGCGCCCCGTAGGCGATCCCGACGCCGATCCCCCCGATCACCCCGTAGACGACATAGAGCGCCTCGACCGACGTCGCCGTCGAGGCGAGGAGCCACCCGAGGCCGGTGAGGAGCCCGCCGGCGATCGTCACCCTTCGGGGACCGTAGCGCTCGATGTACTTCCCGGCGAGCGGCATCGCGATGGCGAAGAAGGCGAGGAAGACCGAGAATGGGAGGAGCACCTCCCCCGCCGTCACCTCCCGGCCGAGCGCCGCGGTGAAGTGCGCGGCAAGCGGCGCCACAAAGACGCTCCATGAGTAGATGCTCCCGAGGCAGAGGTTGATGACGAGGCCGAGGGCGACGAGGCCCCATCTCCCCGTCTCTGCGGGCATGCCGAAGACCTTCGGTGTATCGGGCATCGGTTTTCCCTCACGAGAAGTGGAGGAGGGTCACTCCTCCAGGGTGGATATGTCCCCCGGGTCCATGCCGAGCTCCCGGGCCTTCAGGACCCGGCGCATGATCTTGCCGCTCCGTGTCTTCGGGAGCCGGTCCACGTACTCGATCTCGGCCGGCACCGCGACGGGCCCGAGGCTCTTCCTGACGTGGCGGGCGAGCTCGGCGGAGAGGCCATCGCCGGGACTTGCACCCACGCGGAGGGTGACGAAGGCCTTGATGATGTTCCCCTTCAGGGGATCGGGCTTGCCGATGACGGCCGCTTCCGCCACCGCGTCGTGGGAGACGAGCGCGCTCTCGACCTCCGCAGTCCCGATGTTGTGCCCGGAGACGACGATCAGGTCGTCGGCCCGCCCGAGGATCATGATGTAGCCGTCCTCGTCCTTCACCGCGAGATCGCCTGCCGTGTAGCAGCCCGGGATGGTCTCCCAGTAGGCACGGTAGCGCGCATCGTTGCCGTAGACCGTCCGGAGCATGGCGGGCCAGGGTGCCCGGATGACCAGGAACCCCCCGGTGCCGGGCGGGACCGGCTTCCCTGCCCTGTCGACCACATCCACGACGGCGCCCGGGATGGGCTTTCCGGCAAACCCCGGCTTCATCGCTTCGCCGATCATCGTGGTGATCAGGTGCATCCCGGTCTCGGTCTGCCACCAGGTATCCACGATCGGGCACTGCCCGCCGCCGATCTGGTGGTAGTACCACTCGAACGCCTCGGGATTGAGGGGTTCCCCGACCGAGCCGAGCACCCGGAGCGAGGAGAGGTCGTACTTCGCCGGCCACTTGTCGCCGTAGCGCATGAACATCCGGATCGCCGTCGGGGCGGTGTAGAAGATCGTCACCCCGAGGTCCTGGACCAGCCGCCAGTAGGCGCCCGGGTCCGGGTAGTCGGGCGTCCCTTCGACGATGACGACGGTCGTCCCGACAGCGAGCGGGCCGTAGACGATATAACTGTGGCCGGTGATCCAGCCGGGGTCGGCGGTGCACCAGAAGACGTCGTTCTCCTTGATGTCGAAGTCGTGAAGGGCGGTGTAGTAGGTCCCGACCATGTAGCCGCCGCAGGTGTGGACGATGCCCTTCGGCGCGCCGGTCGAGCCGCTCGTGTAGAGGATGAAGAGCGGGTCTTCCGCGTCCATCGCCTCCGCGGGAGAGTCCGGTGCGGCACGGGCCATGAGATCGGCGTAGTCGATCTCCCGGGCGGGGTCGAGGTCGGCCGCCGGGGTCTCGCGCCGGAGGACGACGACCTTCTCGACGCACGGCGCGTGGGTGAGTGCCTCATTTGCGATCTCCCGGAGCGGGACGGCTTTCCCCCGCCGGTAGGCGACGTCTGCGGTGATGAGGACCTTTGCCTCCGCGTCGTTGATCCGCATCGCAAGCGCGTCCGGCCCGAACCCCCCGAAGATCACCGAGTGGACGGCCCCGATGCGGGCGCAGGCGAGCATCGCGACGATCTGCTCGGGGACGAGCGGCATGTAGATGCAGACCCGGTCGCCCTTCCCGACGCCGAGGCGGGTGAGGCCGTTTGCAAACCGCATCACCTCGCGGTGGAGGTCGTCGTAGGTGAGCCTCCGCTCCTCCCCGCGCTCCCCGCGCCAGACGATCGCCGGTTTGTCCTTGTGGTCGCTCGTGACGTGGCGGTCAAGGCAGTTGTAGGTGATGTTGAGTTTTCCGTTGACGAACCACTTCGCGTAAGGGTAGTTCCACTCAAGGACCCGGTCCCACGGCTCAAACCAGACCAGTTCGCGGGCGATCCGGTCCCAGAAGGCCTCCGGGTCGTGCATGAACTCCTGATACGCCCGGGTGTAATCCGGCGTCCAGGCGGTCGCCTTGCACCGGGGATCGGGGAGGTAGCGTTTCTCTTCCAGTTTGACGGCAAACGTCCCTGTCATCTTCCCACATTCCTACATTATTAATCATGCCAGATTTACCCGGTCCATACCCGTGCGGGTCCTGACACCGTGCAAAAGCGGCTAACCTTCTTCCCGGCCCATCGATCCCGCGACCGATGTGCCCGTGATCGTGCTGCCGTACAGACCTGTCACGCTCCCCGGCAGAGACCGCGGGCGGCATGACATCTTCGGGGGCCGCCACCCCGGCGACCCCGCCTATTTGACATGATCGATCATGTATAATTTGTCATGATCAATAATGTATATTGTGGTGATAAATGTTGTGGTCGGCCGGGGCAACGGGGCCGGCACTCCGCCTGAATGCCGGATGCTCCTGAGACATCGAGAAAAACCGGGGTTTTCCGGGGTGCAACGGCAAATGCCCGGGCTTTAGCCCGTGGAGGACGGCTAAGACCTGTCGCTCCATGTTGTTTGGGAGTCTGCAATCCTGTATTGGACCTTCGCGTCAACGCGGGAGGCAAGGGTGCGCAGGTGCCGATACCATTGCCGGACCCCTGCCCGCTGACCGGGGCGCTTCCCCGGACGCAAGCCTGCGGGGAGGGTCACAACCACCCTTTCCGGTTGATCGCCACCGCGAGGAGGGAGGAGACGATCAGGGAGAGGACGATGATGATGAGAAACCCGTAGGGTTCGTCCTGCAGGGGGACCGGGACGTTCATGCCGAGGAAACTTGCGATCATCGTCGGGATGGCAAGGATGATGGTTATCGAGGTGAGGAGTTTTAAGACGTTATTGAAGTTGTTCGATATGATCGAAGCGAAAGCATCCATCGTCTCTGAGAGGATCGTCGAGTAGGTGTTCGCCATCTCGATCGCCTGCTTGTTCTCGATGATGACGTCCTCAAGAAGGTCGGTGTCGTCCGCGTACATCCGGAGCGGCTGGAACGTCAGGGTCTTGTCGAGGACGATCTGGTTGCTCTTGAGCGACGTCGAGAAGTAGACCAGGCTCTTTTTGAGGTTCATCAACTGGATCAGCTCCCGGTTCCGCATCGACTGGTTCAGCTCGGCCCCGAGCCGGTCTGAGATCCGCTCGATCTGGCGCAGGTACTGGAGGAAATAGGAGGCGTTCCTAAAGAGGATCTGGAGCACGAACCGTGTCTTCTTGAAGGTGTAGAACGACTTCACCCGTCCATTCGCGAAATCCTCGATGATCGCGTTCTCGCGGAGGCAGACGGTGACGATGCTATCGGGGGTGATGATGATCCCAAGGGGCATCGTCGTGTAGAGGATCGTCTGCTCAGGGTAGGGCATCGGGATATCGATGACGATCAGGGTGACACCGTCCTCGCTCTCGGTCCGCGGGCGCTCCTCCTCGTCGAGCGCCGCCCGGAGGTAGTCGCCCGGGATGGAGAGCCTCTCCGAGACCTCCCGGATCTCGTCTGCGGTGGGGTTGACGAGAGAGACCCAGGAGCCTGGCTCAAACCTTCCCGTCTCCTCCGTCCGTGGCGCCGTGGCCCCTTCAACCGTGCGGTAGATCTGGAACATGCGGTCTTCACCCCCCGTTCCGGGATGCACACATTATCTGGTTGTCCGTAGAGCGGGATGAAGGTATGGCCTCCTCTGGGGTCGCCCCCGGCGGGCCTAAAAAAGATGGGTTAGACGACCAGGATCAGCGGCGCAAAGACCAGCGCGACCATGGCCATCAGTTTCAAGAGAATGTTCAGCGACGGGCCCGACGTGTCCTTGAAGGGGTCGCCCACGGTGTCGCCGACGACCGCCGCCTTGTGGGCCGGCGATCCCTTGCCGCCGAGGTGGCCCTGCTCGATGTACTTCTTTGCGTTGTCCCAGGCCCCGCCGGCGTTCGCCATCGTGACGGCGAGGAGGAACCCGGACGCAAGCGAGCCTACGAGCAGGCCGCCGAGGGCTTCAGGGCCGAGGACGATCCCGACGGTGAGCGGCGCGGCGACGGCGAGGACGCCGGGCACGATCATCTCACGCAGCGCCGACTTGGTGGAGATGGCGATGCAGGAGGTGTAGTCGGGGTCTGCCTTCCCCTCCATGAGGCCGGGGATCTCCTTGAACTGGCGGCGGACCTCGTGGACGATGCTGTATGCGGCCTTCCCCACCGCCATCATCGTGATGGAGCAGAAGAGGAAGGGGAGCATCGCACCGATCAGGAGACCGATGAAGACGTTCGGGACCGAGACGTCGATGATCGAGAGGTTGACCGCCTGGGTGTAGGCGGCGAAGAGGGCGAGCGCCGTCAGCGCCGCGGAGCCGATGGCGAACCCCTTGCCGATGGCGGCGGTGGTGTTGCCGACGGCGTCCAGGGTGTCGGTGATCTCGCGGACCTCGGGTTTCTGGTGGGACATCTCGGCGATACCGCCGGCGTTGTCGGCGACCGGGCCGTAGGCGTCGACGGAGAGGGAGATCCCGAGCGTCGAGAGCATGCCGACGGCGGCGATCGCGATACCGTAGAGCCCGGCGACCTGGTAGGAGATGTAGATCGCGACGGCGATGATCAGGACCGGCCAGACGGTGCTCTCCATCCCTTTCGCAAACCCGGTGATGATGGTGGTCGCGGCCCCGGTCTCGCTCGACTTCACGATGGCGAGCGTCGGTTTCCGGTCAAAGGAGGTGTAGTACTCGGTGATCAGGCCGATAGCGAACCCTGCGACAAGGCCGGCGACGGTGGCGTAGAAGACGCCGATGTACTCTGCACCGAGCAGCGTGTTCACCATGAAATAGGTGGCGATGACGACTATGATGAGCGCGGAGAGCAACCCCTTGTTGAAGGCCATGTGGATGGCGCTGCTCTCGGTCTTGTTGGTCCGGACGAAGAACGAACCGATGATGGACGCGATGATACCGACCGCTGAGATGAGCAGCGGGAGGATGATCACGTTCATGACGCCGGCGTTCGGGAACTGCGTGGCCGCGACGGCGACGCCGAGGACCATCGTGGCGATGATCGAGCCGACGTAGGACTCGTAGAGGTCCGCGCCCATGCCGGCGACGTCGCCGACGTTGTCGCCGACGTTGTCGGCGATGACGGCCGGGTTCCGGGGGTCGTCCTCGGGGATGCCCGCCTCGACCTTGCCGACGAGGTCGGCGCCGACGTCCGCGGCCTTG
>JAGVUK010000225.1 GCA_019136335.1 Methanomicrobiales archaeon | reverse complement strand
TCCATCGTCCTGAGTTTCACCCGGTCGCTCCGGGGATACCAGTAAAAATCGAAGTTCCGGTGCCTGTCGACGAGGTCGTCGAGGTGGGCGAGGCAGCGGTCGGCGGTGGTGCACCACTCCCGGCGGTGGAGCCGGTATGCCGGAAGCAGGCGGAGCGTCAGGGCCGTGCAGATACCGAGCGCCCCGAGCGAGACCTGTGCCGCCCGGGTGAGGTCCGGGTCCTCCTCAAGAGAGAACTCCGTTATCTCGCCGGATGCCGTGACCATCCGCCCGCCGGCGATCATGGCGGAGAGGACCGGCAGGCGCTTTCCGCTGCCGTGCGTCCCCGTCGCCAGGGCGCCTGCGACGCTCTGGACGTCGACGTCGCCGAGGTTCGGCATGGCGAGCCCGAGACCAAGGAGGAGACCCCCGGCCTCTCCGAGCGTCGTGCCGGCCCAAAGAGTCGCTTCACGCTTTGCAGGGTCGTATGACTCGATGCCCCGGAAGGCGTCAAGCGAGACGAGCGTATCGCGGGTCGCGAGGAGGGGCGACGACGAGTGGCCGGTCCCGGCAGGGCGGATCGTCCTCCTCCCTTCCGCCGCCCGGCATACGAGATCACTGAGCGCGTTCTCATTCTCCGGCCGTTCTGTCCGCTTCGGCGAAAAGCGGAGGCTTCCCGACCAGTTCTCCCACGTATCACCCATGAACACCGTCTCCGGGCCCCGGGGGGTCAGACGAGCGTCCCGGGCAGATGCTTGAGGAGCCACGCCTTCACCTCGACGGCGAGGCTCTCCGCCGCCTCATCGAGGGTGTGGCCCGCCCCCTCGTAGATGACCAGCCGTTTGGGCTCACGGGCGCGCCGGTAGACCTCCTCTGAAGACCGGGGAGAGATGACCGTGTCGGCATCCCCGTGGATCAGGAGGACCGCCGCACGCCCCGCGAGGCTGGCGACCGGTCCGGTCCCGGCTGCCCCGGTCGAGAGCGCGACGACGACCCGGACCAGGGGATCGCCTGCCGCCGCCTGGATCACCACCGCTCCCCCGAGGGAGTGCCCGACGAGCCCGATGGCCGGGACGCCCCGGCTCTCCAGGTAGCGCATACCAAGGACCGTGTCGACGACCGACTCCACGAGGTCGGCCGGGTGCCGGTACCGCACCCGGAGTGCGCTGATCCTGTGGTTCGGGAGGTCCTCTGCCAGGCGCGGGTAGAGCCCCCGTGCCGGGGTGTCAAACCCGCCGCCGGTACCCCCCACCATGACGACACCGGCATGTGCCCCCTCCGCCTCGTAGTAGCGGCAGATGGTCGTTCCCCGGTCGGTCTCGATCTCCACGACATCGTAGGCCTCGCCGGCCTGCGGGACCCTTCTCACGTTCGCGGGGCGAACCTCAACCCGCGCAGCCTCCACCTCAATTGCAGTCGTCCCAAGCATGGGGGAGAGTGGATATGGTGCTATTTGTCTTTTGCGGCTACTGCCCCATGTGGTCTAATCTCTGCAGATCCCGTGCCGCATCTTCGCATCTTTGCATGAGGGAACCCGGGGCGGGCAGGGTGGGGATGCCGGAGAAGAACGTATGAGTAGCCCGCCCGCGGAGGTTGCCGGAGAAGAACGTATGAGTTCCCACCGGCGGGGAGTGGGAAGACCCCCTCCCCGGTCCCCTCCCCCCGTGGCGATAACCTCACGGTCCACTTTCCGGGGAGATCCCGGGGAAGGACCGGGCACGGCTGCCCACTTGATATCACCACGCACTGCCCCCTTCCTGCGGAGGGGGCGGGGGAGGAGCGCCGGAGGCGCGGGTGGGGTGGGGGGTTCCGGAGCGGAACGTATGAGTAACTCGCCTGTAGAGGTTGCCGGAGAAGAACGTATGGGTATCCTCCTGCGAAGAGCGGGTAGAGCGAAGGTTCTCGCGCGCCGGAGAAAGGGACGGCGCCGCACGCCGCGTGTGGAGATACCTCAAAACCCCGGTGCAGAAAGTACATTACTATTGATTACAAATTATAATCTGTAATGGATAAAATAGGGTACAAACTCTTTCAGCCGGTTGGCGGATCATCTCCGGCACCCGCGACAAACGGACCCGCTGCACCCCCCGGTACCGGGGAGTCCGACGCCGACCTCCTTGACGCTTACTCCCGGGCCGTCATCCGGGTCGTCGAGGCCGTGGGGCCCGCAGTCGTGAGCGTGGCCGTGGGGAAGAACTTCCAGGGCCGGAGGGGCGAGCAGATCGGGGCAGGTTC
>JAGVUK010000110.1 GCA_019136335.1 Methanomicrobiales archaeon | reverse complement strand
CGAGATCAGGAGTCTTCGTGAAATAAACCCGTCATGCTTCATAAAAGCCGCATTGGACTCCTTAAACCACTCCCTAAATTCAGCATCCTTCCCATTCTTGATCGGCGGAAACTCCACGATATTGACGAACATAACAACCTCCCCAAACACTTCAACGGATGAGTGAGTGTTCCCGAGCGAGCCTGTGTATAACCATAGGCATATAGAAGTTTCCTTGATCCCCACGATATCGCGGGGATCAATTATTCTGGACGAAGCACGGGGGAACCATCGACATAACAACATATATGCAAAGAACCCCAGGTGATTGCTCATATCATCTCCCATAGTCAGTGATCATCACCACGGGGAACCATGGCGCAATCGCCGCAACCCGCATCGCCGCCGGCGCAGCAATATCGGGGAAACAGGAGCGCGGTGCTCCTGAAAGACCTGAAAAAACTGCTCGGGAAAGTCGGTCCCGGCTTTATCACCGGTGCGGCCGATGACGATCCCTCCGGTGTCGCGACCTACGCGCAGACGGGCGCAATCTTTGGGTACAGCCAGCTCTGGCTCGTCTGGTTCACCTCTCCGTTCATGATCGTCATCCAGCAGATGTGCGGTCGGATCGGCATGGTGACAGGGAAAGGGCTGGCCGGCGTTATCCTCGATAACTATCCTAAATCGGTGCTGTATGTAACGGTCTCATTGCTCGTGGTCGCGAACACGATCAACATCGGCGCGGATCTCGGAGCAATGGCCTCCTCGGCGCAGATGCTCCTGGGGTTGCCGTTCCTCTTCTGGCTGGTTCTCATCACGGGGTCCATCATCGCCCTCGAGATCCTCGTCCCCTACAAAATCTACTCAAGAATCCTCAAGTACCTGGCGCTGACCCTCTTCACATACGTTCTCGCTGCCTTCGTTGTCCGGCTGGACTGGGATGAGGTTCTTTACGCCACGCTGATCCCGCACATCGAGATCTCGGCTGCCTTCCTGCTCAACATCGTCGCAATCCTGGGCACGACGATCTCTCCGTACCTGTTCTTCTGGCAGGCGTCAGAGGAAGTCGAAGAAGAGGTTGCCGACGGCCGGATCCCCGACATGGGCATCAGGAGACCTTGCGTGACGAGGCAGGGTATCGTTGAGATGAACCGGGACACGGTTATAGGGATGTTCTTCTCCCAGATTATTATGTTCTTCATCATCGTCACCACAGCCGCCACCCTGCATGCCAGCGGGATCACCACAATCCAGACCGCATCACAGGCAGCTGAGGCCCTGCGGCCACTGGCCGGTGACCTCTCCTACCTGCTCTTCGCAGCCGGTATCATCGGCACGGGTCTCCTCGCAGTCCCGGTGCTGGCCGGTGCGTCGGCTTATGCCGTAGCCGAGACAGCCGGGTTGAGAGAGGGGCTCGGCAAGAACCCCGGCCGGGCTCCGGGGTTCTACGTGGTGATCGCCCTATCCGTGCTGGTCGGCATGTCCCTCGACCTGCTCGGGATCAGCCCGATCACAGCACTCTACTATGCAGCAGCGCTGAACGGCCTGGCCGCGCCGCCACTGATGGCGCTGGTCACCAGAATTGCGAACAGGGAGGATATCATGGGCCGGTTCGTCAACTCAAGGGAGAGCAATATATTGGGATGGGTGATTGTGCTGATCATGGCCCTGACCGGTGCGGCGCTCATCGTCAACCTGGCGATAGGACTGTGATGAATTCACCCGAGGGGGAAGAGGTTGCCTCATCGGCCGGGCCCGATATAATTCTGCCGCAACATTTATGCATCCCGGGCCGGCCTGTGGTCCTGTCGGGAAGGTCGTCCCAAACCGCAGATCGCACCGAGGGAAACCATGACAAAAACATTCTCCCCCAAGCTCACCCGGCTGATGTATCACCGGATCTACACGGACTCACAGGGTGACTCTCACTTTGATGTCGTGACGGTCGAACAGAGCCCTGCGCGTGCAGCGCCGCCCGCCGCCCCGTTCTACGTCTCCGAGGACGGACCCGCGTCGAAGTATCGCTTTTATACATTCGAGCCCGGCTGGATAGGCGAACTGCACCCGGCCCCCGCCCGGCAGTTCCTCGCCCTCCTGTCGGGCGAGGTGGAGATGGAGACGACAGACGGGACGGTCAGGCGGTTCGGTCCCGGGGATCTGGTCCTGCTGGAAGACACTTCGGGCAAGGGTCATGTGACGAGGAACACCAGCAACGGGTACTCCACGTTCTTCGTGGTCCCCACTCCTGCGCCCTGAGATCATACCGGGGCTACTGCCTCCTCATAACCCCTTTTGCGGGGTCGTGCAATCGAAGATGAGCAGATCACTTCGGCAGGGATGTGCCGGTCCATTACACAGCAGGGGTCCTGAGTTCGAACTGAAAGACCGTGTCCGACTATTCCTGCCGGTGCTCGACAGAGGATTTCATGGAAATTGCAGGCTGCGGCAGAGGCCCTTCTTGCCGCACTCCAGAGGGGAGCGCGGGCAAAGCCGGGATTGTTCGAGGTGATGATACTCCATATCGGGAGGGCGCCCTGCGATGAGTTCGGCGAACTGGCTCCCGCGGATCTCGGTCATTCTGAAGAACAAGTTCTAACAACAAGCAGAGTTGAGGGGGTTACAGAGACCTGATCTCCGATAGAGGAATTGCAGAATCAATGTAGCAACGGGAGGAGAGGAGGGTGTGGAGGCTCGAATGGATGATAACGCCGTAGGAGGGTTCGTCAGGCCGGGGTTTGAGGCAGTGCGGGAGGCGTTTATAGAGAACTTCCGGCGCCGCGGGGAGCTTGGAGCAGCCTGTTGTGTATACTATCGCGGGGAAAAAGTTGTCGACCTCTGGGGCGGCATCCGTGAAAAATCGACGGGCGAACCGTGGAAGGAAGACACGATGGCCCTGGTCTTCTCCACGACGAAGGGCATCGCTGGCCTCGCTATGGCGCTCGCTCATTCAAGGGGCCTCTTTAGTTACGACGAGCGCGTGAGCACGTACTGGCCGGAGTTCGGCCAGCAGGGTAAGAAGGAGATCACGGTCCGGCAGCTGCTTTCGCATCAGGCCGGGCTCTTCGCTCTGGACGAGCGCCTGGACAGGAGCCTCGTCGCGGATCTCGACCGGCTGGCGGCCGTACTCGCACGGCAGAAACCAGCCTGGGAGCCGGGAACGCGCCAGGCTTACCACGGCATCACTCTCGGATTTTATGAAAGCGAACTCCTCCGCCGGACCGACCCGGAACACCGGAGCCTGGGGCGGTTCTTCCAGGAGGAGATCGCCGATCCGCTGGGACTCGACCTCTATATCCGCCTGCCGGAAGAGATCCCGAACTCCCGGCTGGCACCGCTTGAGCGACCGCCCAATATGGTGGCGATGCTCCTCACAATGCCTCTCCCGCTCGTGCTCTCCGCCATGAACCCGCGCTCGCGCTTCCGCAGGTGCCTGCTGGGATCAGAGCTGCCGGAGGAGGATAAAGAACACATTTACGCCCGGAACCTGGAGGTGCCCGCAGGGGGAGGTGTCGGAACAGCCCGGGCCATGGCCCATGCGTACGGTGTCTTCGCAACCGGGGGAAGAGAACTAGGACTACGCGAGGAGACGCTCCGATGCCTGATGGCACCTGCGGTCCCGCCGGTCCACGGGTTTCGTGACGAGTGCATGAAGGTGGAGATCCGGTTCTCGCTAGGATTTATGAAGCCGGGCCCTGAGAACCCCTTTGGCCATCCGACCTCCTTTGGAGCCCCCGGAACCGGGGGCTCCTTTGGTTTTGCCGACCCGCACGCCGGGATCGGCTACGCATACATCCCAAACCAGATGGGGGTTCATCTGCAGGACCCAAGGGAAGGCGCACTCCGCACGGCGATGTACCGCTCCATCGGGGAGCCGGACCCGTACCATATGTGAAGGGGAGGCCGCAGGCAGGGCACACGCGAGACCCACGGCTCACCACCCTCATCAAAACCCCTCGCCCTTCCACAGTTTGATAGAGACCCCGCCCCTGCGTACCTGAACGGCAATCCTCCCCATGATCTCCTCCCTCAACCCCTCCGGAAGCCTTTCTGCCTGCCACTCCCGCTCCGCAGCAACCTTAGCCGCAGCACCGGCCGGGTCCGCCGCCGCGACGGCCTTGAGGGCATAGTAGGCCGCCCCATAGGCGTGCTGGGGGACGTGAGCGGTCGCCACCGCCTGGCCTGCGGCACGCGCAGCAAAACAGGCCGCATCGTTCTCCTTCGCGTCGCGGGCCGCGGCATGGGCGGCGAGAGACGCCCCGCGGATCTCAGCCATCCTGAATACACCTGTCCTGACCCACGCCCGGCATGCTTCGATGGCGTTTCGCGGCCGGTTATCCTCCGGATACGCCGTCTCGAAGAGCGGGAGCACCCGCTCGGCGCAGTCTGCGGCCCAGGCTGCCATCGTCATCTGATCCTCTCCGCTGTACTTCTTCACGAACAGGTAGTATGAGTTTCCAGTATTTTGAGATACCACAGGGAAGGCTACGTCAACCTATGTTGACATAGCATCGACACCCCTCTTCTAAGTCAACGCAAGTTGACTTACGCGGACCCGCCTCATGTACGAGCACCGCAGCGCAGAACAGGCAGGCCCTCCTACAGGGCGCCCGATCCCCACGGCTGCAGCCGCAGAGGGATTGAATTATGGTGCACGAACGTTTCACCCGGCACCACCGCCTGCTCGGAAGAACGGCGGCCCGGACCGTCTTCCTCCTTTCACGATCGTCTTCAGGCGGGCCCGGCGGGCACCGGAAGAAATCGGATAACACCGCTCCGCGGTCGGGGATCTGCGGGTGAACGGCCTCACGGCGATGCTCCCCGGCAAACCTTGAATCACCGGCACATCCAATCAATAACCAGCACAGGGACGGAAGAGAGCATGAGCAAGACAATCATTACCGTCGTCGGAAAGGATGCAGTGGGGATTATCGCGAAGGTCTGCACGTATCTTGCCGATAACCGGGTCAATGTCGAGGATATCTCGCAGACGATCGTGCAGGACTACTTCAATATGATGATGATCGTCGATACCAGCAGATCGTCAAAACCGTATGCCGATATGGTGACCGAACTTGACGAACTCGGCGATGGGATCGGCGTCAAGATCCGGTGCCAGCGGGAGGACATTTTTACAAAAATGCACCGTATCTGAGGGACCTTTATGATCACCATTCTCGAGGTAAACGAGACGAACAAGATGATCGAGCAGGAGAAGCTCGATGTGAGAACCATCACGCTCGGCATCAGCCTTCTCGACTGTTGCGACCCCGATCTCGATACCTTAAACCGGAATATATACGACAAAATCACCCGGCTGGCAAAGGATCTCGTCTCGACCGGGAGGGAGATTGAACTCGATTACGGGATTCCAATTGTAAACAAGAGAATATCCGTAACCCCCATCGCACTCGTCGGCGGGCGGGCCTGCAGGTCCCCGGAGGATTTTGTAGAGGTTGCACAGACGCTTGATCGGGCTGCACGGGATACGGGGGTCAACTTCCTCGGGGGATACTCGGCCATCGTCTCAAAGGGGATGACCCCGGCCGACGAAACTCTCATCCGCTCGATCCCGGCGGCTCTCGCCTCGACCGAGAGGGTCTGCAGCTCGGTAAATGTCGGCTCGACAAAGACCGGGATCAACATGGATGCCGTAAAGTTGATGGGGGAGGTTGTACGGGAGACAGCCGAGGCGACGAAGGAGCATAACTCCCTTGGCTGTGCGAAACTGGTCGTCCTCTGCAACGCCCCCGACGACAACCCGTTCATGGCCGGGGCGTTTCACGGCGTTTCCGAGGCTGATGCGGTCATCAACGTGGGCGTAAGTGGCCCGGGCGTCATCAAGCATGCACTCGAGGGCATCAGGGGAGAGAATTTCGAGGTTCTTTGCGAGACGGTCAAGAGGACGGCCTTCAAGGTCACCCGCGCAGGGCAGCTCGTCGCCCAGGAGGCGTCGGAGAGGCTCGGGATCCCGTTCGGGATCGTGGATCTCTCTCTTGCCCCCACACCCTCCGTCGGGGACAGTGTCGCCGGGATCCTCGAGGAGATGGGGCTCGAGTCGGCCGGTGCACCGGGGACGACGGCCGCTCTCGCTCTCTTGAACGACCAGGTGAAGAAGGGAGGGATCATGGCGAGTTCCTTTGTCGGCGGGCTCTCGGGTGCATTCATCCCGGTCAGCGAGGACCAGGGGATGATCGATGCGGTGAACCGCGGCGCCCTCACGCTCGAGAAGCTCGAGGCGATGACCTGCGTATGTTCGGTCGGCCTCGATATGATCGCAATTCCGGGCGACACACCCGCATCGACGATATCTGGTATCATCGCAGATGAGGCTGCAATCGGGATGATCAACCAGAAGACGACCGCTGTTCGGCTGATTCCAGTGATAGGAAAGGATGTCGGCGACACCGTCGAGTTCGGCGGACTGTTAGGCCACGCACCGGTCCAGCAGGTGAACAGGTTCGGCTGCGCCGACTTCATAAACCGCGGCGGACGGATTCCTGCACCGATTCACAGTTTCAAGAACTGAGTGCCGGGAGGTTCGGCCCCATTTTTCCAGATTCCGGCGGCACGTCGACGCTCCCCCGGCAAAGCCTGAACAACCGGCGCACCCCGCCTTATCGTCGACCATGCCGGACCCTGCCAACCTCGAACCCACAGCAGCGCCGGTGATGCTCTGGGCGGCGCTCGCACGGGTCCCCCGGTATACCGGCAACGTCAACGTCCTCCTGCATACCCCCGGATATTTCAGCGGCCGAATCTCAGATGAGGAGAGAGCGTATTGCATCAGACCGAGTAAGCGCTACAGGAACGGCCACGCCACGTTGAGCGAACCCCGCAACCTGCTTCGTTCGTGGGTGATCCGGTTCCAGGAACCATACCAGACGAACCAAGCGTTCTTCGCGCCATGCCCCGCCGAACTCGTAGATCTGCCGGGAGAGATCACCGATCGCGGAAGGGATGTCTGGAATACCGGGGAGGACTCGCCAGCGTAATCGCGTCCCTGCTCCCGGCAGGAAGCCGCGCTCACCGTCCCCGGGCACTCCTAGCCGCCCAGCACAACCGTTATCACTGCGATTATGATCCCGATGAACGATGACCCGAACCCGTACAGCACTTTCGAGAAGAAATTCCTATCAAGCGTCCTCATGTAGCCGATACCGAAGAGCAGGAAGATCCCTGCAAGGTTCGAGACAGCCAGAGCCTGCCCGACATCACCTATGACAGAGAACGGCAAGACGACGATCACGCCGGCCCCCGCGGAGAGGAGGAAGGTGCCGAGGATGATCGTCGCCGCCTCACGGGGAGACATCTTCTTCCGGCTCTCCACGCCGGACAGGAACTGCGAGAGCCTCTCGTAGAACTGGAGCCGGTCACCCTCGGGTATATTCCGGAGGACCGTATCGTCCAGTTGATCACCTATAAGGGAGAGGGCGGAACCCCTCCGCTCGCCGGATCGCGAATACTCGATGATGCGGTTCTCCTGCTGGATGATGTAACTTCGCTCCCAGATGTAAAACATCCCGTCTGCAATACCCCAGGCGATGCAGCAGAAGAGGGCTGCAGCTACGACTCTCCCGACGATAAGCCCGGATATCTCCGGATACCCCCGCAGCACGCTGGTGAACGTCATGGCGATGATCACGCCATACATGACCTCGGCACCCGTCCAGTACCTCCCGATATAATCTGCGAGGGGCATACGCGGTCCTTCGCACGACAGAATACCGTCATCCGATATGAACATACGCCCAGGGCCGCATGCAGCATTGCAGCCCCGTATCCCTGACAGCCATGGGCATCCCCCCTGGCTCCCGGCGCTGCCGCGGGCGAGCGCTTATGATATTCCGGGGCGAGAGGAACTGTTATGCACCGGATCATCGACTGGAAGGCGATATACGTAAGTTCGCCTGAGCGCGTCGAGAAAGGCCGTGATCCCGCCGCCGTCTGGGACAGGCGTGCCGCCGCCTACCGGCAGGCCACCCGCGGCGAGAAGCGGGCGACGGAGCAGGAACTCGCAGTCCTGGACCTCGCGACCGGCGACACTGTCTCCGACGTGGGTGCGGGGACGGGATGTCGTGCCGTAGCGATTGCCTGCACCGCCGCCAACGTGACGGCTCGACCCCTCTGGAGGCATGCGCGCTGTCCTCCGGGAGCAGAGGGCCGCCGCAGGGCGCATGAACTACTGTATCGATTCTGAATCATCGGGCTTTGTCTGGTAATCGCCCTCACCCTGATGAGGGGGTGCCGGATCCCGATGCTCCCTGGGATCTCTCCATGCTATGGGCCGGGGTGGGAGCAGGCCCCCTCCCCGCAGGTGATACTCGTACGGCTCTCTCCAGCATCCCCCATCCGGGATACAGCCTTCCGAAGAGTGCAAGCAACGATCGGTACTCTCCTCCGTTGAGCGTACCAGCAACCTGAGTACCGAGAGAGAAGTGTCATGTTGCAAGGGCCGGGCGACCGACGAAGACGAGCATCCACAGGTCCTCCGGCACAATCCGGCAATACTCTGCCCCGACGAGGACGGGGAGCCCGCCTGCCCCCGCTCCCCCGCGAGACTGTGCACCGGCGGTTGCCAGTCAAGGGGTGCCCGCGAACGTTCACCGTGCCGCCGCCTCTACCCAGTGGCCTGACTGCACCTCGACCATGACCGGCGACCCGGGAAGGGCGGGGCACGGCGCAGGCCGGGAAAATCCTCTATCAGCGCTCGAGGCGGCGACGAGTCGGCGTGTATACGAGTGGCAGGGGCGGTCAAGGACGTCCGCGGTCGGCCCGATCTCGACGATTCTGCCCTTCAGCATGACGGCAACCCTGTCGCTCATTGCCCTGACGACTCCAAGGTCGTGGGAGATGTAGAGGCAGGCCGTATGGTAGTCCCGCCCCAGATCGCGGAAGAGCGTGAGGATCTGGGCCTGGACCGAGACATCCAGGCCCGCCGTGGGTTCGTCGGCCACGATGAACTCGGGTTCCAGGGCAAGGACGCGGGCAAGAACCACCCGCTGGTTCTGCCCCCCGGAGAGTTCGTACGGCCTGCGGTTCAGGTGCTCCTCGTTCAGCCCAACCATCTCGATCAGTTCCCTCACCCGGCGGCCGATGCCTGCACGATCTTCGAGCCCGTGGATCCTGAGCGGCTCGGTAATACTCTCGCGGACCCGCATCCTCGGGTTGAGCGAGGCATAGGCGTCCTGGAAGATCATCTGCATCCGCGGCCTGAACCGTCGAAGATCCTTTCGGGAAAGCGCCGTGATGTTGGTACCGTCGAAGACGACGCGGCCGCCGGTAGGTTCGATGAGGCGGAGGAGGGAACGGCCGAGCGTCGTCTTCCCACACCCGCTCTCACCGACGAGTCCGAGCGTCTCACCCTTTTTGATCCCGAACGATACGCCGTCAACCGCACGGACCTCGGTCCGGCAGAGAAAGCCCGTAGAGTAGTAGGTCTTCAGGTCACAAACGTCAATCATACAGCATACACCGTGCACAATGGCCGGGCCCGACCGGAACGAGCCCGGGATGTTCTGTTTCGCACCGCCCGACCGAACAGGGGCACCGGGGAAAGAACCGGCATCCGGACGGGGGGGCGATCAGCGATGGGGCCGACCCCGGGATCGGCCGCATGCCCCTTGCGGGGAGAGACTCCAGGAGACCACGGGTGTAGGGATGTGCCGGCGAGGAGAGGACCGCGTCGACCGGCCCGATCTCGACGATCTCCCCGGCATACATCACCGCAACACGCGTGGCGAGGGTCGCGGCGGCCTCGATGTCGTGGGTGATGAAGAGGACCGAGCGCCCCCGGTTGATCTCTGAAAAAAGGGCGAGGATCTCGTGTTTCGTCACGGCGTCCAGACCCCGTGTCGGTTCGTCAGCGATCAGGAAGGATGGGCTGCAGGCGAGGGCAAGGGCGATGAGAGCCCGTTCGCGCATCCCGCCACTGAAACGATGGGGATACTCCCGGGCCATTCTGGCGGGATCGGCTATCCTGACCCGTTCAAGGAGTTCCACGGCCGCCGCCTCTGCTTCCGCCCCTTTCAGCCCGCGGTGAAGGGTGATCGCTTCAGCAATCTGGTCGCCGACCCTGAGGACCGGGTTGAGCGAGGTCCCGGAATTCTGGAGAACAACAGCGATCTCCCGCCCTCGAATCTTCTGCATCTCCTCTTGTGGAAGAGAAAGGAGATCCCTGCCGCGGTAGAGGATCTCTCCCTCGATCCGGGTGTTCGGCTGAAGAAGGCGCAGGATCGCCATCCCAAGCACGGTCTTCCCCGAACCCGTCTCGCCGAGAAGGGCGAGGGTCTCTCCTGCCTGGATCGTGAGATCGACGGCATTAGATGCCTTTACTACGCCATCAACCGTCGGGAAACCTACCTTCAGCCCGCGCACACAAAGAAGCGCATCACCCATTCTCACACCCGCATCACCTGGAACCGTGGATTGATCCGCTCTTCACAGGCATAGGCGAACCACGCAAGGGCAAGGGAGATGCCCGTCACCGCCAGGCCCGGCGGGATCAGCCACCACCAGAGCCCCAGGACGATGCCCCCGTTCTTGCTTGCCCTCTCGATCATCTGCCCCCAGTCCACGACATTCGGATCCCCCATCCCGAGAAAACCAAGACCGATCCCGACGAGCATGAAATGCTGGGCCGACGTGACGAACTTCACGCCGACAAGAGGAAGGACGTTCGGGAGGATATGCCGCGCCATGATGTAACCGTCCCGGGCACCGAGCGCCTTTGTTCCGACAACGAAATCGGCAACGGCAAGAGAGAGCACCTGGGACCTGATGATCCGCACGCTGCCGAGACCGCCGAGGAGCCCCATGATCACGGCAGTCACGTAGATCCCCGGCCTGAGGAAGATCGTGAGGACGAGCAGGAGGGGAAAGAAGGGAATGGTCATCATCACGTCGAGAAAACGCATGACGGCCTCGTCGATCCTGCCGCCATAGTACCCGGCAACGATACCGACGGTCGTACCCATGACGACCGAGACCACGGCACCGAGAAAACCAAGGATCAGGGTCGCCCTCGTGCCCCAGATCAGCCTGCTGAAGATATCCTGGGCAAGGTCGTTTGTCCCAAGGAGGTGCGCGGCATCAGGGGGGGCGAGGGGCGGCCCCGAGATCACGAAAGGATCGAACGGCGCGATCACCGGCGCAAAGAGGGCGACCGCACAGTACACGAGGACGACACCGAGACTGAGGTACAGGGCGGCGTTACGCCCGGGCATCGCTCCCCACCTCCACACGTGGATCGACGAACGGGTAGATCATGTCAGCGCCGATGTTTGCCACGATGACGATGAGCGTGTCCATCAGCAGGATCCCCTGGAGCAGGGGGAGGTCGCGGACCTGAAGGGCCTCAAAGGTGAGCATCCCGATACCGGGCCAGGAGAAGATCGTCTCGACAAAGATACTCCCGGTGAGCATCCCGGCACACTGGAGGGCAACCCTCGTCACCATCGGGAGCATGGCGTTCTTCAGGGCGTGCTGCCGGAGGATCGTCATATCGTCGAGGCCCTTCGCCCGGGCCGTGACGATGTAGTCTTCGCCGGCTGTCATGAGCATCGAGTTCCGCATCAGGTAGTACGTCCCGGTCACCGAGAAGAAGAAGAGCGTGAAGATCGGCAGGGCAGCGTGGTTCATCACGTCGAGGAGGTCGATCCCGGTGTCGAGGGCGCTGAGGCTCACATAGCCGCCGAGCGGGAAAAGATCAAGATAAAAAGCGAAGACGAGGAGGATCATGAGAGCGAGCCAGTATGAGGGGATCGCCCGGAGAAAGATCATCCCGTTCAGGAGAGTGACGTCGGCCTTTGAACCGCGTCTCCACCCGGAATACGCCCCGATCGCAATGCCGGCGATTATCGAGAGGATTGTCGCCGGAAGGAGGATCACGAGTGTCCAGACCAGTTTCTCAGAGATCACGTCCAGGACCGGACGGCTGTAACTCAGGGAATAACCCCAGTCTCCCTGGAGTACCCCGAGAAAATAACTGAAATACTGGTCGATGAGAGGACGGTCCAGGCCGTAAGCCTGGTTGTATGCCAAAACGACCTCAGGCGGCGCGATGACGTAGATCCCTTCCAGGTACAGGGTGATGTAATCCCCCGGCATCAGGTGGAGGATGACAAACATGATGGTGACGCTGATGCCGAAGGCCATCGCTGAATACAGGAGTCTTCGCAGAAGATATGCCGCTCTCATGGTCGTCGGTCTGACGCAGGTGCATCCCCGGCCGGGAAGTGCAAAAAGAGAGGGGAGAGACCCGATGATCCTTCTCCCGAACCCTCCGGCGTCACGAAGTTACCGGTTCACCTCCGTGCTTGCCGGCTTGATGTGCGAGAAGATGTTGATGTCGCCGCCGCCTTCGAGGATCAGAGCATCGAAACCGGCAAACCGGTCAGAGCGGTAGGCGTCGAAGGAATCCATCGAACAGACCGGGATACAGGGGACCTGCTCGGAGAGGATCATCTGGAGCTCGTCTCCGATCGCCTGTCTCTGTGCGGCGTCCATGGTATTGCCGAGATCGTCGATCAGATCGTTGAAGGTGGCATTGTCGAAGTGGTAGTAGTTATGGCCGCGTGGACTCTTCTGGAAGTTATCCAGGCGGCTGATGTCGTCGTGGAAGAAACCGGGCATGCCATCGAAGTGGACAGCAGTCTCGCCGATTCGCTTTTTGTACGCAGAGGAGTCAGCCTGAAGGTTCTCGACCGTGATCCGGATGCCGAGTTTGGCATCCCAGTCTTCCTTCAGGACCTGGACGATCTTTTCGTCGACCTGGTTGATCGACGCCTTATCGCCGAGCGGGATGGTGATCGTGACCGGCATGTTGTCGGGCCCGTACAGGACGTTCTTCCCGCCTTCGGTCTTCAAGGTGAACCCGGCGCCGGCAAGCATTGTCTTTGCCTTCTCCAGGTCGCAGTCATACAGGCCGTTCGTGTCCTCGTTCACCTGGTCGCCTGCAAGGGAGGGGACCAGAAAGACCGTATCGGTCGGCTCGGTCGCACTGCTGTCGATGACCATGCACATCGCGTTCCGGTTCACCGCGTGGCTGAGGGCCTGCCTGAACTCCGTGATGTTTGCCGGATAGACATCGCAGGTGAAGGCGACTTCGTAAGCCTTTCCTCCCGCCGGGATCTGCGTCACGCCGATCCCCTTCTCGCCCCGGAGCGAGCGGGCGGTAGCAGGAGCCAGATCGTAGACGTAGTCGACTTCGCCTTTCTTCAGGGCGAGGATCTGGGCGTCCTGGGAGGAGTAGAGTTTCCGCACGACCTTATCGACGTAGGGCAGCGTTCCGTGATAGTTCCCGTATGCCTCCATTTTGTAGGAATCCCCGGAGACGCTTGAGACGTACTTGAAGGGGCCTGAACCGATGTACTCAGGATCCGATTGCTTGGCCGGGTTCTCAATAATCGACCAGATATGTTCGGGGAAGATCGCAACGCCCGGTCCGGTCGAGAGTATGTCGGGGAAAAGGGGCATGCAACAGTCGCAGTAATAGACCACCGTAGTGTCGTCGAGAGGTTCTACCGAGGTGACATGCTTCAGGACGCCGCTGTTCTTGAGACCTTTTTCCTTGAGATAGTCGTATGAGAAGACCACATCGCTTGCAGTGACGGGTTCACCGTCGTGCCAGGTCGCTCCTTCGGGGATATGGAACGTCCAGGTCATCCCGTCGGCCGAGGGCTCCCAGGATGTCGCAAGCCAGCCGATATGGTCCTTGTCGCGCGTCCTGGTCACGAGCCCTTCATAGATGAGGGAGCCTTCCGGGACGCCCTTTGCGTCGATATACGCCGGTTGCAGGAGATCTTTTGTGCTGCTGACCGCAGCGACGACCTGGCCGTACGGGATGTTCAGGGTATTATGGGCGGCAAGAGAAAGAGCGGCCCGATCGAGGCCGCCGCTGCCACCTGCATACGTGGCGTTCAGGTAGCCCTGGATTGCCGTTGAGAGTTCTCCCTCCGAGACGAGAGTGTCGCCGTCAGCGTCGCCGGGGACGCCGGCGGAGGCCGGCACGCAACAGGCGAGGAAGAAGACGGCACAGCAGAGCAGAATAATGCCTGGTTTCCTTCTATCTATCATTGTTCACTCCTCCTTTCCTGCATCGCGTCCACGGTGGAGATACCAGATGCCGGCACCGAGCACGATTACAACTACTGCAAGGCCGCCGAGAAGAGGAAGGACTGAGGTTTCGCCGGGATCGTTATCTTCTGCCGCTGCACTCGCAGCCAGCGTGTCCTGCACCTTCGGCGTGGCGACGGGGGTCGGTTGCGTGGTAGGGATTAACGTGGCCGCGGCCTTATCCGGCTCTTTTCCCGAGATCGCAAAGATGGAGCATCCCGGGGATTCAGCCTCGAAGGTGTATGAACCGTTCACCGTTCCGGTCAGGGTTGTGTTGAGAGAGGTCCAGCCGTCCACATACCGGTACAGGGAAACTCCGGCGGCGCTGAAGGTCTGGTTCTCCACCCAGTTCACCGGGAGGCTGAAACGGATCACCACACCCTCGATAGACCCGTTCACGGCAGGAATGGTGATATTGTAGTAGCTGTAGACCTCTCCAGGCGCCGTCGGGACCGTCGCGGGCAGATCGATCTGATGACATGAGGCGCTCAGGTCATCAGGGAGCGCAGTGCCGGAGACGACCATCTCCGTGATCTCCTGTTCTTCGATCCGGACGACGCGGCTCTCCCCGGTACCTGCAACCGGGGTGGCGGCAGTGGTCGTCGTGGCCGAGCCTGACGAGCTGCCGCCGTCACCACCGGAATCACCCCAGTGTGGCTGGCTGACCGTGACCTGGCTCTCGGGGACCGTGCCGTTCGCCATGCTGACGACATCATCCCAGACCCCGGAAAAGGTCCAGGTGCCAACCGCCCGGGCCTGCACACGATAGGCGATCTCGTTCTCGCCGATCACCGAGAACAGGACTTTCGATCCAGAAGTGCTGTACCTGTCCGCCGGATGATCGGTCCCGGCAAACTCAAAGCCGTCGGGGATCGTCTCCACGATTCCACCGGCCCGGATTCCTTCGATGGAGAGCGTCACATCCAGACTGTTGCCCTGTGCGACATCGACGGCAGAAAGAGTTCGTTCAACGATAACGTCTTCGGCCGCTGCCGGGACGATACACAGTATGATACACAGACAGGAGATCAGAAGAGAATTTAGCCTGCTATTATGCTCGTTCACAACATGTACCTCCGAAATTAACAATTTTTTCGAGTAACATATTTTACTTTACTTTCTCACCCCATCACCTATAAGTTTATCCATTTTTATCCTGCACGAGAGGTTGGAAGATCGGATTTGGCCGGATTTAAAAAGCGATAAATTACCAATATTATTGCTATATTGACCAATAATGCGGAAATCCAAAAATACGGACACAAGTATATATACAGAAATGTAAGGTCAAATAAATATATTTAACCAATCGGAGGAATACGGACACTTCTGTTAGCATATTTTCATAAGCAGATCCCGATAAAGACATGACGCGGTCTCGGGCAACGCACGTTCTGACACTCTCCGCGATCTGAAACCGAGCGCCTGCCTTTGCCTCCCGAAAACTCGCGATCTGTAAATTATGAACAGAGCGTGCGATGATCCAGAGGCTTATAGATGGCAGCCCCAGAGGAAGGGACCAGAAGAGGCTGGCGATGAACAGAGCCATCATTAACATCGGATTCTGGTCAGGAATCCTGACAGTGATATGCAGCATCGCCTATAGTATCGCACAGGCAGCTGTCCTTGTCATCGGGGTTGCGCCGCCCTGGGATTACATCTTCGTCATGTCCCCATCCCTGCTCCCGTCCTGAGCGTTCATCATCCCCATGGTCAGCATCCATTACTATGCTCCCGAAGAGAGAGATCCTGAGCCATATCGGGATTGTTTTTACGATGTTATACGCGGTTTTTGTCGGCATCGTTTATTTTACTGAACTTACTGTCGTCATTCCCGCCATGTTGCGCGGTACATCCGGCGACGTGGTCCTGCTTCGCTTCACCGGAGGCTCCTTCATGGCCGGCTTGGATGCCCCTGGATACTTCACGATGGGTATGGCCACGCTGTTTGCTGCTCCGGTTTTTATGGGGGGACGACTCGAGCGCTGGACGAGGCGGGCATTTCTTGCCAATGGGATTCTGGGTCCGTTCATTCTCCTGGTGCAGGTGATCCCATCGATGATCTATGTGGGCGCCCTCTGGCTGGTGACGTCCAACCTTTCAGCAATCCTTGCAACGCTCATCTCCCATAAGCATATAGCTGCTCGCAGCCCCGTTTAACGTGCCCGGGGTGAAGAAGGCGGAGCAGGAGGCCCTCACCCGACAGGTGTGAGAACGGCACGGCACAACCCCCGGAAGTTGTACCGGCCAGGCAGGCCCGGGGCCCTAAAAGGACGTTGCCACAAACCAAAATCCTGTGAGAGTCCCAGCAGGGAACAGGAGTGCGGCGGTTGCCTTTATAAGCCCTCAGATGAATCTCTTCACCAGATGCAGAACCATCCCTACGTCGACCTGAACGCCATCGCGTGGGCGGCAATGGACCAGTACGGCTTCATCCCCGCGTTCCCGCCGTCCGTCCTCCGCGAAGTCGGCGCCCTTGGCGAGAGAGTCTTTCCCGACACCCCCAGCAACCCCCGCGACCTCCGGTCCCTCCTCTGGTCGTCGATCGACAACCACGATTCCCGGGATCTCGACCAGATAGAAGTCTGCGAAGAAGGGCCGGGCGACGAGATCCAGGTCAGGATCGCGATCGCCGATGTCGACCTCTACGTCCCGGTAGGATCGGCGGTCGACCGGCACGCTGCCCATAACGGGACCTCGGTCTACACCGGCGTCGAGACCTTCCCGATGCTGCCCGACCGCCTCTCGGCGGGCGCGACCTCGCTCCTTCCAGGAGAGGACCGCATGGCAATCGTCATCGAGTACACCGTTCTCCCGGACGGGAGCGTAAAACCCGGCGACATCTACCGGGCGATCGTCACGAACCGGGCGAAACTCGTCTACGAGGAGGTCGGGGACTGGCTGGAAGGGACCGGCCCTATCCCCCGGGCGGTCAGGGAGACGCCGGGCCTCGCGGAGCAGGTCCTCCTCCAGGACAGGGCCGCGATGCGCATGAAGAGGCGCCGGACGGAGCAGGGAGCGCTCGCCCTCGAGACGATCGAGGCCGAACCGGTCATGGCGGACGGACGGGTCAGCGGTCTCGCCATCCAGCAGCAGAACCGGGCACGGTGCCTGATCGAGGAGTTCATGGTCGCAGCGAACGGCACCGTGACGGTGTTCTTGAGCGAAGCCGGCCTCCCCATGATCCACCGGGTCGTCCGCACACCGAAGAACTGGGAGGGGATCGCGAGGGAGGCGGCGGAACGCGGCGAGATCCTCCCTGCCGGGCCGGATGCGGGGGCGCTCACGCGGTTCCTCATCCGGCAGAAGGCGGCCGACCCCGATCGCTTCCCCGACCTCTCCCTCACGGTGGTGAAACTGATGGGAGCGGGCGAGTACGTGGCGTTCCGGCCCGGGGATATCCCGGTCGGCCACTTCGCCCTCGCCGTCACCGACTATACCCACGGGACCGCCCCGAACCGGCGCTACGTCGACCTCATCATCCAGCGACTGATAAAATCGGTCGTCGGCAAAGAACGCTACCCGCCCTACACGCCCGCCGAACTCGACGAACTCGCCGCCCGGATGACCGACCGCGAGAAAGCCTCTCAGAAGGTCGAGCGTTTCGTCCGGAAGGCAGCCGCCGCGGTCCTGCTCCGGGACAGGATCGGCGAGACGTTCGAGGCCTTCGTCACCGGTGCCTCGGAGAAGGGGACCTACGTCAGGCTGATCGACCCGCCGGCGGAAGGGAAGGTCGTGCTCGGCGAGCACGAGCTGCGGGTCGGCCAGAGAGTGCGGGTCCGCCTGGTGGCGACGGACCCGTACCGGGGGTTCATCGACTTCGAACGCGCCGGGTGAGGGAGGGGCCTCCCGGGGCCTGGTCGGGGACGGGCGGCGAGTATTCACGATGATAGTGTCCCATCTCTCTTCAAGACCGGCACTCCATTTAGATCTACTAAGAAAATAGCGTCAAAGACAATCCCGGTCTTGAAAAAAAGGAGGGGTTAGCGTTCAACCGGGGGCTTTCAGCCCGGGGAGTTCCCGCCCTGCCCCCTTCTACTCCTGAAGGTGGAACCGTTCAGAGAAGCCCCAGGATACCGATGATTATTGCGATAACACCGATGATCGTCTGGAAGCCGCCCAGCCACGTACCGAACTTCTCGAGATACACACCGAGACCCGGGATCACGTGGAACGCACCAGTCAGGAGGATGACCCCTACCAGGAAGGCAACTATGCCCTGCAGTGAGGCGATCCCCAGCAGTCCGAGGATCATCATGATAATCCCTATGATGACCTGGAAACCGCCCAGGAACTTGCCTGCCTTCTCAAGGAAGCCACCGAGAACAGGCAGGGCCCCTATAATTCCTGCACACAGTACCAGTCCACCGATTATGTTCATTATCGCGGTTATTGCCACAAATCTACCTCTATTATACCTATTTACACCTTTTCACTATAAATAACCTCCTTTTAATTAAATAAATTTAGAGCATTTTATGATAATTTAACAAATATTATTGCTCCTTTTCCTAACAGGTGTTGCCTGCTTAACTTTTGGAAGACGGAACTATATGTGACTTCACCCCCTCACACCGGGGGCGACCAGGGGTTTTTTCAGCCCCGGCTTGGTGTCCAGGTCGCCGCACCCTGAACCCGGTCCGTCATCCCACAAAGCAGGCAGGAATGGACCTGTTCAGATAATGTCCCGGTGACAGGCATTCCATACCGGGAACAGGGGTCGTCAGAACCCCTGCCTGGAGGGAGAGAGACCCCTCAAATCCCGGAGACGATGCCCATGGGAGGTCCCGCCGGACCGAGAGGACCCCGGTAGCGAATTCGCAAAAAAGAAGAGATCTATTGCATCCTATCCAGGTGAACGTCCACCTGCGGGAAGGGAATCTCAACCCCGGCCTCTCCAAACGCCTTGAGGACGTCACGGGTCAGGTCACCCCGCACCCGCCAGAAGTCCGGCGTTGCTGTCCATGCCCGCAGGGAGAGGTTCACCGAAGAGTCAGCCAGTTCGCTGACGACGACCGCCGGTTTTGGCGATGGGAGTACCGCTTCGTGGGCTGCCATCAGGTCGGTGGCGACCCTGATTGCCAGGTCAAGGTCACTGTTATAGGCGATCCCGACCTTGACCTCGACACGACGGGTATCCATCCGGCTGGAATTGATCACCGGGCTTCCCCAGACAAGGGAGTTTGGGATGGTGATGTAGGTGTTGTCGGCCTTCACGAGCTCGGTCGCCATGATCCCGACAGATGTGACCGTCCCGGAGATGCCCTTGATCTCGACAAACTCGCCCTTGTCGATGGGGCGGAGAGCCGCCACCCAGACCCCGGCGGCGAGGTTGGTGATGGTGTCCTGGAGGCCGAAGCCGAGGATGAGCCCTATCACCGCCGAGAGCCCGAGCACCACAGAGGAGACGTCGATCCCAAGCGTCGCGAGGACAACGAGGACGAGGACCACGTAGAGCAGAACCGAGAGGAAGCGGACAAGAAATTCGATGACCAGTTCGGGCAGGTGTGAAGCCCGGGAGAGCGTCTTTGTGAAGGCAGAGATGAGCACCCTCACAACGATCCACCCAATCACGGCGACGATCACGGCGAGGATGACCTTTTCAAGTGTAATCTCAGAGAGCGGAATGGTAGTAGTGTTGAGGATATCTACGATCTCCATGTACTGAAAAAGTGGCGTGGCAGATCAGATAATACTACACGGCCGGATGGGCGAAAAGGACAGGGAGCATCGCCATAGCCACGTCTGCACCCCCACCGCAGGGTCAGACTGGGGTGCGGCAGGATCTTCGCAGCGCCGGGGCACACCGGGCAGGCGTCGTGATCATGATCAAATCCGCACTTCAAAAGGGAGGCGGGGATTATCCCGTCGCAGGGATGCCGCTTGCTCCAGAGATTGCACACCTGGCGGCTGAATGCACGGGGCCGCCCGGTTCAGTAACCGAGCTGTTCCCGGACCAGGACCAGGGTTATCCTCCCATCCTCGAACTCTCTGGCGAGGATCACGTACTTGCCGATCGCACTGGGGGTGCCGTAGACGCGCCGAGAACGCTGGTCCTCAAGAGGCAGAGCGTACTCCCGGCACCGCCGGAGCGCGTCGTCGATGGTCGGCACGGTCTTGTTCACGCCTGAGACGAGGACGAGGTGGGCCGCGGCGTGGGGCCATGCCCCCATCCGGCTCCCGCCCTTATCGCACCCCACGATCTCGCCCGATTCGGTGATCGCCTGCACGCCGGAGAGGAAGTAGTCGGCGGCCACGCCTTTGCGGCGGAGCGCATGCCGCTTCTCCGTATCGTTCTCGGCGGTGATGACCGCGTGGTAATCCCGCCACCCTTTCCGATTCTCCCTGATCACCCGGTCAAACCCGATCTCGGCCAGGGTCGTCGAGGAGCCGTACATCACCTCGGCGCCCCCGGGCAGCAGGTCGACGACGGCCCGGAGCGCTTCCTCGGCCGTATCCACGAGGATCACCCTGATGTTCCGGGCCTCGATCGCCTCAACCATTTTTTCGATCGTCGCGTCGTCCGGCATCCGGTTCCATCGCCCTGCATCCACCCCGGCATCCTTCAACAGGTTGACCGCACTGTATTTCGTATCTTTCGCCATCTGCTGGGTTGCATCTGCCATCTGATCACCCGGGCACGGGAGGACGTCATCCCACATATACTTCTGCATGGGCCGAACCGCGCAGGGCAGGCACCGGGCCGCCGGATGAACCCCGTGGTCCGCATGGGCACGCCGGGCCGACCGGGGTCCAGTTTCGCCGGCCCGGGACGGTTCCCGGAGGGCGTCGGCTCCCCGACTACCCGGCCCGGGGGGTCGTCGAATCCCCGAACGGGCAGATCCTACCCCGGCAGTCCGGGAGCGGGCTCAAAGGAAGTCCGGCGGTACCGGCACAGCAAAGATTTTAGATGTGAGCGTGAACAGGGATCGAATGTTTGAGCAAGCTCAGTGTATCATCGACACCGCCATACACTTCGATGCCTTCCTGCCTCTATTCATAGAAGAGTACGGGTTATTCGCGTACTTCTTTGTCTTCCTTATAGTATTCCTCGAGACGGGGCTCGTCATCGCCCCCTACCTCCCGGGCGATTCGCTCCTCTTCCTCGTAGGCGCGATCTCCGCACACGGAGACCTCAACGTCCTCCTCGCCACCACACTGCTTGCTCTCGCAGCAATTGCAGGCGATACCATGAACTACTGGATCGGGAGGTCCTTTGGTGTCCGCTCAATATCGAGAGGCATCCCCTTCGTCAGGAGACAATACCTCGAAAGAACCGAGGCCTACTTCAAGGAGTACGGCGGGAAGACGATAGTTATAGCCAGGTTCATCCCATTCATCCGGACCCTGGCGCCGTTCCTTGCTGGAGCAGGGAAGATGGACTATTCCCGGTTCGTCGTGTATAATGTATCCGGGGGAACGTTATGGGTCTCAGGATTCGTTCTGGCAGGTTACTTCTTCGGGAACCTCCCCGTGATATCCGAGCACTTCAACATAGTCATACTCGCAATCGTCGTGGTCTCCCTGATCGGGGTGGGCTCCACGATCCTCGAGCTCAAAAAGGTGTAATATCGATCGGTTGTGGTGGGGATTCCATAGTTATAGTGTTCCGGCATTTTGTTGCCGTTCTGTATAACCACACGTCGAAAGGCTTGCGCTCACACCCCCTTCGATTGCGCTTCGGAGCGTCGCATATCTCCTGACGGGGGAGGGAGACCCCTGGTAACCAGAGCATCCCGGGTTTTTCGGCCCTGAGACTGCGGCCCTAATCCCGGCTATTATTCACCGGCAATACCGCAAAAAACCTGTAACACTCGAAAATTCCTCGTGTCAGGGAGAGGTATTCCAGATGTCCCACATATTCTTCCAGCCATCCGCTGTATGTTTCCACACGACAACGAACTTAATCTTCTGCTCGGCAGGCGTTCCACCCGGGGGACGGATCCTGAGGATGCCCGTTCCCCTCTCGTGCAGACAATCGCCGATCCCGGAGAGCTCGATCGTGGTTAATTCTACCCCCTTCACGCCCGATGCTATGACCGCTCTCCAGAACTCCTCGATCGCCCCTCTGCCCTCGACCATGGGAGCGTCCGGGGGGAAGACTACAGCATTCTCGGCAAAGACAGATGCCGTTATCGAGGCATCCCCTTTCAGGAATCCTTCAGAAAATCTCTTGTTATTTGTATCGATGGCCTTCCTTACTTCATCAGCAACCATATCCTATCCTCAGTAGAACGTCGTATACGTTCGGACTCACCAGGGTCCATCGGGATATTTAATGGTATGCGGGGGCTGCACATCCTCCCGGAAAGAGGGACCAGGAGATCCGGCAGGGGTTCCTCAGGGCCGTCCCGGAACAGAAGTGTCGGACCCGGCCAGTACCTTTATCCGCCCGTGTCTCATCCCACCCCAATAACTTTAAGGGCTCTATCGCAGAGGGATGCCCGATGAAAATTATAGCCTTTAACGGGAGCCCCCGTGCGGAGCAGAGCAACACGCACGTCATGGTCGAGGCGTTCCTCGCCGGGGCAGAGGGTGCGGGGGCGGAGGTCGAGAACGTCTTTCTCGCCGGAAAAAAGATCGGGCACTGCCTGGGCTGCCTCTCCTGCTGGTTGAAGACCCCCGGAGCCTGCATCCAGGCAGACGGGATGGAGGAGCTGCTGGAGAAGTACCTCTCCGCCGACGTGGCAGTATTTGCCACGCCGCTCCATAACGACAACGTCTCGGGACTCATGAAGAACTTCATCGACCGCCTCCTGCCGGCCGGCGACCCCCACTTCGAGAAGGACACAAACGGCGAGGTTTGCCATGCCCGGGGGAGAAAACCTGCACCGAAATTTGTCATGATCGCAAACTGCGGGTTCCCCGAACAGAGCCACTTCCAGGTGCTCCGTCTCCTCACCAGGAGGATGGCGAGGAACTACCATACGGAGTTCGTCGGCGAGATCTACCGGGGAGCGGGGAGCCTGCTCCAGGACGAAGAGTTGAAACCGTTCGTCGACGCCTATCGGGACCTGCTGCGGCGGGCCGGTGCAGAGGTCGTCAGAGAGGGACGGATCTCGCCGGAGACCGGCCAGCGCCTTGAAGAGCCCCTGATCCCAACACCGGACTACGTCGATATCTTCCTCGTGAACGCGAACGCCTTCATGGACGGAGCCATCGCGGCGAACCGGAGATCATAACCCCTCCTGCCATACCCCTCGCGCCCGGTACACGTACGAGTATCCCGGCCTGGTCCCCGGAACGGGGTGAGACGGCCGAAAAAGGGTTCAGCGAGCCGGCGCGGCCTCCGGGGCCGCTTCCTCAGCCTCCGCCGGCCCGCTGTCCCAGATGAGTGCGTTCGCCATCTCGGTCATGATCACCCTCGAACCGGGAGGGACCCTGATTGCATCACCCACATCCTCAGGGGCCCCTGCCCAGACGACCTGGTGCCTGAACTCCCCGCCGGGCAGCAGCACCACGACGCTGTAGGCGCTCATATCCTCTCCAGGCGCACCCTCCTCCTCACCAGGGGTGATCCGGTAGCACGTAAACGTGACCGGTCCCGGCTCTCCTGACATCCTCTCTTCTGCTCCACCTTTCATATGCATTCCTCCGCCACCCGGGCGGGCGGGATCCCCGCGGTTCTGCACGGCCTCCCGCTATTCATTGGGGCCGTCTCCTCCCCCGGACCAGGACCCCGCCTCACCCCGGAGAGCCACCCCCTCTGGATCCCCTCCTAATAATACCTTACCCATACCGGACCCGCGAGTGCCGGGACGGAGAGCATGGACAGGACTCCACGCGGCGTAGCCTCATGCTGCACGGATGGAGAACGGGGCACCGAACCATACCGGCCGATGCCGGTCGTCAAAAAAGTATTCCGCAGGAGCCCGGATAGACCGGGCTCTCACGCCACGTGAAGATACTGCTCGACCAGTTCCCGGATCGCTTCGTTGTTGCCGTAGATCTTCTCGCTCAACCCCCGGTCGTTAAAGGCCTTCAGGGTGGAGATCCGGCTGTCGATCATACCCGCCGGGAAGATCCCGTTCTTCTCGAAGATCGCCCGCTTCGCCTCGAGGGCCTCGGCCGACTCGACGCAGGAGGCGGGGAGGTGCTTAAACTCCGCGAGACGCTCCTTGAACTCGGGCCGGAAGATGTTCCCGCTGACGTAGAGCCTCTCGGCCGCCTCGAGCGCGCCGGGCATCTCGATCCCGTGCAGCGACGCGATGACGAGACCGGCGACGGTCAGGTAGGGGTCGGCCGAACCGTCGGCAACCCGGTACTCGAACGTCTGCTTCGACGGCCGATCCTCCCGGCTGTGGGCCTCACAGGGGTTGGCATCGTGTGTCATGCCGTCCGCGCCGATCCAGCCGAGGGGCACGCGGACCACGACCGAGCGGTTACGGTCCCCCCAGCATATCCTTGTCGGCGCCTCCTGGTGGGGGACAAGGCGGAGGTAGGAGGTCGGGATACTGTTCCCGAAGGCGGTCAGGGCGTCGGAGGCGTCGAGGATACCGACGATCATCTTTCGGGCGAACGGGCTTAACCTGCCGTCCTCAACCATCAGGTTCCGGCCGTCCTTCTCGACGAGCATATGGAAGTGCATGCCGCTCCCGGCCTTGCCGACGGTGATCTTCGGGGCGAAGCTGATCTCGACGCCGTACTGGTTGCCGAGCATCCGCAGGATCCACTTGGCGATGATCACCTGCTCGACCGCCTGCTCCACCGGCATCGGCAGGAACTCGATCTCATGCTGCTCGTAGTAGGTGTCGCCGTTGCAGAAGCACCCGACCTCTGAGTGGCCGTACTTGATCATGCCGCCGGCCCGGGCGATGAGGCGCATCGCCTCATCCCGCAGGTCCGCGAACTTGACGAAGGGGTCGGCCGAGTGGTAGCCCTTCTGGTCGCGGCCCGGGTAGAGGTCCCCCCGCGGGCTGATGACGTAGTACTCGAGCTCACCGAGGGTCTTGAAGGTACACCCGGTCCGGCGGGTGAACTCTTCGTCTGCCTTGCGGAGCACGTATTCGGGCGAGCTCTCGAGCGGTTTGCCGTCGTTGTCGTAGAAGGAGCAGAGCATCTCGAGTGTCGGGACCTCGGCGAAGGGATTGATAAATGCCGTGCGATAGCGGGGGATCACGTAGAGGTCGCTGCTTCCTGCCTCGATGAACGAGAAGAGGTTGCTGCCGTCGACCCGTTCGCCGTCCGAAAGGATGGTGTCAAGGTGCTCTTTTGAGGAGATGACGAAGTTGAGGGTCTTGAGCTTGCCGTCTTCGGCGGCGTAGCGGAAGTTGACCATCTCAATCCGGTTCGCCTCACAGAACCGGATAATATCCTCCCTGGTAAACTCCGCCGGATCCTTCTTGAGAAAACAGACCAGATCGCTTGGGTTCATCAGGATCTCAGAATCTCTCATATTTTTTTAACGTTGGTTTCAGCCGTATAAAAAGCGTACTCTCCTCCGCGCACCATTCCAATCGAAGACCAGGGTTTTCCGGTGCTCGAGAAGAACCCCGGGCCTCATCCGGGTCGACGGCAGGATTTTACCCTGGATGCGGGGTACGGGCAGCCCCCGGAACGCACCCGTTCAATGCTGCGCGATGAATAACACCGATTCAACGGCGGGCCCGGCAGGTCCGGTGTTCAAGGGGGCTCGGTGTATCGCGTCATCTTATTCAGAGGTCTCGGCGCCTGAGGCTGGCCGCCGAGGACCACATAACCTCCGCGGCCTCACGTGAGGCCTGCCGCTGCTTCTCCACAGTCTGGTGTGCAGAGCCGCGAAGGTCGCGAAGGAGCGGCACGGGGTTCCTGAAACATTTAGACGGCGCGGAGCCCGCCTCCCGGACGATGCGGTTCCCACCTGAGGCAGGCACGGTGCACCCGGTGCCCGAGCACCAGCCCGTCGCCTCCAGGGACGAGGCGGGCGGCAAGGTATCTCCTGAGGATACCCTCCTGCTCCGGGGTCTCGACAAGGAGTCTCCCCCTGAGTGCGTCCACCCCGGCATCGAGGTCGGGAACGGTGAGCCTGTGCTCGTACGAGGAGACCGAGACGTCCGGGTAGATCCCCATCCGGTAGAGGAGATTGAAGATGATCTCGGCCTTCGGCCCCGGGAGGTACGGCACTCCGTGAAGGTCCGGCCAGAGATCGAGCATGATCTGCTCCCAGTAGGGCAGCCCGGCGAAATGGAAGACGGCAACGGTCCCCGAACAGGCCTCGTTCATCTTCTCGATCGCTCCCCTAAGGTCGGGCGTTCCGAGAGAGAACGACGCAAAGACGACATCGTACGGCGGATCGAGGTCGCGCTGCAGGTCGGTCTCCTCCCAGTGCCTGCCCACGACGGTGATGTTCTCGATCCCCGCTTCCCTGACCGCCCGCTCCATCACTTCCCGCATCGCCTGCGCCGGTTCGACCGCGGTGACCGCCGCCGCCCGCCGGGCGAGGGGGATCGCGATCGCGCCCGTGCCGGCCCCGATGTCGAGGACGCGGGACCCCGGGGTGACCGGAAGAGAGGAGGTGACCCAGCGGACCCGTTCACAGTCGTCGTCCCCGGCAGAAGAGGGGGCACGTCTCCCGGCCCTTTCGCGATTGTTCCAGAAGTCCGAACATCCCCTGTTCCGTTTCAGGGCGGTGCTCACCTCCATCCTGGAGCGCCAGATCTCATTCCAGTCTATCCCGTCATATCCGCCTGATCCGACCATGCATTATGTAGCAGGGGAGAGTTAATAAAAACACGGTTTAAAACAGACATTGTTATCATATATACGTTTACAGGACCCGTACCAGGACGGAAGCGGTAACCCCGCCGACCCCGGGCGGGGTGTGCCGGCCGCGATGACGCACCCGCTATCCGGCGACCGGGGCCTTCGGGATGGCGGCACCATCCTCATCCCCCTGGAGCCCGGCCACCTTCGCGAGCACCGAGAGGCCGAGCCGGGCGTTCCCCGCCGCATACTCAAACGAGACGCGGTCGATGGTGTCGTCCGGGGTATGGGCCGGACCGTGGTTCTCGGAGTGCGTCATCAAGGCCGGGAATCCCCGGGCCTGGAAAGACGTCTGGTCCGATCCGCAGGTGTGCCTGTTTCGGGTCAGGGTGAAGTTTGTGGCGTAGAGGGTGTTGTGGTCCGCCATGAGCGCCGCAATATCCGCGGAACGCTCGTCGTACATGATATCGAGGACGGAGTGGTTCTCCGGATCGTAGCAGGTCGAGTCGTAGTTGAGGTAGAGCACCACCGGGACCCCCGTATCCGCGGCGCGCGCCGCATAGTCGACGCTGCCGTATGAGCCTTCCTCTTCGGCGTTCCAGAGCGCGAACTGCACCGTCCGGTCAAACGAATGCCCGCTCATCACCCGGGCGAGTTCCAGGACGATCGCAACCCCGCACGCGTTATCGGTAGCCCCGGGCGCCCGGGCCGGGTCCGACGACGTGCTGTCGTAGTGCGCCCCCACGATGACGACCTCGTCAGAGGTGTTGCCGCTCCCGGGGAGCGTGGCAATGACGTTGTTGAGTTCACCTCCCTGGAACTCCACCTCGAGCCCGGGGATACCGGCAAGCCTCGCATAAAGGTACTCCCCTGCTTCCCGGTTACCCTCCGACCCGAACTCCCGGGTCGGGATCGCCTGCAGATCATACGTCGTATTCTGGAGTTCGGATTCGTTGATCTCCCCGATAATCTCCGCGATAGCGGGGTCAGGCTGTCCACGTCCCAGGGGTGCGCCGGTGAGGCCTACTGGAACGGCCGTGAGGAAGAGGGCCAGGCAGGCAAGCAGCAGGGCACAGGGCAACACCCTCCGGGGATGGGCATGCTGTCGGGGGTATCGGTCGCGCGCCAGATCGCGTCCCATGAAGGATCACACCAAAGACGCCGGATTGGGGGCGATAATACATATACTTTCGCCCGGATGACGGGAGGGATGAGATCCGGGAGATCAGCCGTATTTGCCCCGGACGACGGGAGGTATGTTGTTATTCCGGCAGTTCGAGAAGACCTCCCGGGTTCCGGAGGACCCCCGGGGCCAGAGGTATATACCGTATGACGATGACTGATGGGTACCCGGGCCGGGAACGGGTCATCACCGGAGTATGTGTTATGCCCGATCGACCATCAGCAGGCGACGAGTCGACCCTCTTAAAGTGGATGCGGCTTGAGATCGGCAGGATCAACGACGGCGTCGTTTCAGAGCGCAAACGCCTCTCCAGGCTCCTCTCGGAGGAGCATCCATCGTCCGTCACGAAGGGCGGCAGCGAGTACGGGTTCGACCGCGGCGTCCTCCTCCGGTTGGAGCAGGCCCTCCCTGGAGAATTGCAGAGACGGCTCCGGCTCCCGATCCTCTTCTACTTTGACTCCACGGTCCCGGACAGTTTCTTCCTCGCGGATGAGGCTGCGATGCAGGCCCTCCAGAGCCTCGAGGAGATCAGCCCCCTCCGGAGGATGCAGGGCGGGAGACTCTGGATAGCAAAACCTCTCGTGTACGCCATCATGAACAGGTACCCGACGGCGATGCAGATCGTTATGGGCTAAAAAGAGAGAGTGTTCTCCCCGGGGAGGCCGACCACCCCGGTACCCGGCGGCGACCCGCCCTCAACGGGGTGGCCGACGATAAGGTATACAGCCGGTGAGGTGCTCTCCGGCCGGTACTCTACGTGCCTGACCGTGAAATCCGGCATACCTATGGGAGACGGCCGGTCCTGTGGTCCGACGACGATGCAGGCAACGAACCCGGCAAGGGCAAGGACCTGAATGGCAACGGTCAGTAATGTGGCCATCTTCTGCTGGTGGATCTCGATCACCTCGCGTGCCGGTAGCGGGGATTGTATATAAAATTTGCTAAGTTATTGCTATTGAGTGCCATATTATGTTACCGAAACTCTATAGAGGTAGTGAACGGCCGGCGGCCATGCACCCGGCAGCCCGGATCGCAGACCCCGGGCGGTCGCCCGGGATCGCCTCACTTCCTGAACATCCGCCGGATCCGCTCAAGCACCGGGCGGGAGACCTCATCCATCTGCCGGTCGAAGTAGGCCACCCACTCCGCGACGACCGCAAGCTGTTCCTGCTGCCCATCAAGGTCCCCCTGCAGGCGATCGACGGCCGCCTGGAGCCGGGCGACCTCCTCCTTCCTCAGTTCCCGCTCCCGCTCGAGTTCGTCCGTCAGGCGTGCGATCCGGCGTTCCTGACGGGCCAGTGTATCCTGCATCACCGGGAGGTCGAGCACCACCCCCGGCGGGAGCGGGACGCCGGTCCTGCCGACCTCTTCCGCCGGCTCCTCCGGTGCGGCCGGCTTCCTGCCGCTGCCGACCTCTTCAGCGATCTCCCCGGGCGTGAGGCCTTTCCCGGAGAGTTCCAGGATCTCCCGGACGATTGCAACCGCTTTCTCGGGGAAGAGCCTGACCGGGCCGATGGTCCGGTAGGTGAAGAGGCTGTCGTAGGTCCGGATGAGCGTCCGGACGTCCTGCTCGGAGATCCCGGTGAGGTGTGCGATATCGCCGATCTTGAGTTCTTTCTCCCTCATT
>JAGVUK010000250.1 GCA_019136335.1 Methanomicrobiales archaeon | reverse complement strand
CCGGGCCGTCGACCTCCTGCGGTCGAAGGCCCTCTTTGAGGTCGCGCTCGGGAAGCACGTCCGCCGCTCGATGAAGCAGGGATGGGCGGTGAAGGTGGGTGCGGAGTGCTGGGACGATGAGTTTGCCGGGTTCCTCTCGGAGTTCCTCGGGCGTTCGTCGCCGCTTGCGAGGATCAAGAGGATGACGGGAAGGTAGGGGGCCCCGGCCCCCCGGGTGACGGTTGGAAAGCTCTGCCCGGCCTGTGTCGTTCGCCGGGTTCCCCGCTCCGGCGCCGCGGTCGGCCCGGACTTCCGATACCCTTGCCGCTCTCTGTTCTGGGTCTCTCCCGAGACCGGCACCCGGCGGGCCCGGGGTGAGAACCGGCTACAGTTGCTCCCAGATCAGGGCATATATGGCGCCGATGAGGGGAAAGCCCACAGCCCCGAAGAGGAGGTTTTCAAAGTAGAACCCGGCCGGGTAGTCCATCGACGTGAAGGTTATGAAGACGCTGGGCACCGTGTAGATCAGGAAGAGTGCCGCACCGAAGACTGCCCCCTTGCTGCCCGGCGGGCCATGCAATGCGTCTTTCACCAGATCGAATATGATGGCCGCTGCAAACGACAGAACGAACGGGTAGGCGAAGAAGAACAGCACCAGCGGATCTTCCGCCGGGCGCATGCCGCCCAGGGTGAGGGCATCGTAGGGGGCGACAATCATTATGAATGCCGAGATGACGAAGTTCACGATGAGGAGGGTTATACCGCCGATGAACCCTCCGGCAAGGATCTTTTTTGCATTCATGGATGTTCACGAGACGCATCTCTCCGTGGCGATATCAAAAACGTTTCCTTTATCCGGCGATGTTGCGCGATACGCTTAAATCTACGCGAGCCGGTTGCTCTCCTCCTATCGGTTCGATGGGAAAACGGCGCGGAATGCCCGGAGATCACAGCAGAAGACGGCGTTCTCGGGCTCACGAAGCAGGTGGCGATGACCGCGGGGCCGGCAAACGGACCATCCTCACCCGGCGGCTGGAGAGCGCCGCCCCTCCCTCCTGGTGCATTCCCGGTCGATATCAGCACTGGCGTATCCTCCCCCTCCTCTCAACCTGCGCCTTCAGGATGGAGAGTTGGACGAGGACGTCTTTTTCCTCGTGCTGCAGGTAGGCCTCCCGGTCAACGAGCGCACGGGGGACCTGCCATCGGCATCAGGGAATCCCGCGCAAAAAAAGTATTATTCTTCCCGCCGCTCTGCTTTCTTCGCCGCCAGGCGCTCGACGGCGGCGACATCAACGCTCCCGCCGGTCGCAAGTTTTCCCTGCCAGACCGCCCGGTCGACGAACCCCTTGCCGATATCGTTCCTGATCACAAGCGTCGTGTAACCGTCCGGCGACCCGACGGCCCCGGCCGAGACGTCCGCCTCCACCGCCGTAAAGTCGGTGCAGACCCGGCACCCGGGCCGGACCGACTCCTCGAGGTCGGTAAGCGGGATGGATATACGCCGCTCGTCCTGCAGGTAGACGTCAAGCTTCCCCTTGATGTCCAGGCGCTGGATCTCCCAGGGCTCGATCCGGCGCTCGGCCTGCAGTTTCCCCTCGACCAGTTTCGCGTAATCGAACGTCTCCGTGCAGAAGAGGCCGACGACGAGCCGGATCGCCTTCGCGTACGGCCGGAGGAGTTCGTGGTCGCTCGCCCGGATCGCCTGCGTCGCCCGTGCCACGCAGGGCACACCCACGACGGCGATCCGCCGGTACTTCCGGGTGACCACCGCTTCCTTCAAGGAGGCAAGGAGCGGCACCCACCAGGAGTAGCGGCTCCCGGCGTGCTGGATGAGCGCATCCGACGATGTGATCACTGCCGATGAGGGTTTCAGCGTCCAGGGGTCCCTCGTCACCGTGACGACCGCATCGATCAGCCCCTCATCGAGGGCGTTGACGAGGATCGCCGTCACCGCGCCGCCGCTCTGCTTGCGCTCCACCGGGAATACCGACCGGGCCGCAACGATCTCCCGGTGCGACCCGAGCATCCGCCCCTGCCCCGCGAGGTCGACTCTCGGGCAGGCCGCGTAGCAGGCCCCGCAGGGCACGCTGTCGTTCTCGGCCTTGCAGTAGCCGATGTTCACCGGTGCATCGGTGTCCCCCGGAGCAAACCGGAGGGCGTCCGCCGGGCAGACCGCCACGCACGCACCGCACCCGGAGCAGAGGTCCGTAGCCCAGACCGCGGCTTGCAGGTCTTTGAATGTCTTCGTCTCCATCCCAATCACTCCCACGTATACTTCCCGGCAAAGGGCCGTGCGCTCGCGGGCACAATCCGGGTGTAGTCCGCGTTCAGGAGCGGTTCCGGGTCGAGCCCGAAGTCGCCCGCAAACTCGCGGATCACCGGGGCGATCCTTTTCCGGTCTTCATCGGTGAGCGGCACCTTCTTTGCCCCGGCGGCAAGGCAGGCGTCGTCCACATTGCCCCGGATGATGATCTCCCCGCCGTGGATCCCGCTCCCGATACCGCGGGCGTCCATGGCGCCGTCGAGACCGAGGACGACGAGAAGGCCGCCCGCCATGTACTCGCCGAGGAACGTCCGGGCGGACCCCCCGACGACCAGTATCGGGCGCTGTGCCTCGTACTGCTTCATGTGGATCCCGCCCCGGTAGCCGATGTTCCCGCGGACGAAGACCTTGCCGCCCCGCATGCTGTGCGCCACCGCGTCCCCGGCGCTCCCGTGGATCACCACCTTCCCGGAATCCATCGTGTTGCCGGGCGCGTGCTCGGCGTTCCCGTGGACGATAACGGTCGGCCCGCTCATGAACATGGCAAGGTCGCCGCCCGCGACGCCGTAGACGTGGATGGTGGCGTTCCCGCGGAGGCCGTCGCCGATGAACCGCTGCCCGAGGACGTTCTGGACGACGACCTCGTCGGCGCCGTCCTCCACGGCCTTCCTGATCTGCTGGTTTAAGGGCGTGTAGTGCATTCCCTTCGCATCGATCGTGACTTGTTTTGCCATCATGCTCACGCTCCCACCGGCTCGACGTCAAGGACGTTGAGCATGTTCTCGTCCAGCATGTATCCCCGGAGCCGGTCGCGGTTGCCCCGCAGGCTCTCGATGCTGTTGATCCCCGCCGCCCCCATCAGTTCGGTGATCTCGAGCGTCCATGCGTGGATGAGGTTTGCGACCTGTTTCGATGCCACGTCGGGGTCCAGGCGCTCGACGAGGTCCGGACGCTGGGTGGCAATCCCCCAGGGGCAGAGACCCTGGTAGCAGTTCCCGCAGACCCGGCAGCCCATCGCCGCGAGCGCTGCGGTCCCGATGTAGACCGCATCCGCGCCGAGGGCGATCGCCTTCACGACATCCGCGCTCTCGCGTATGCTGCCGCAGGCGATGAGGGAGACCTCGTTCCTGAGCCCCTGCCTCCGGAGTTCCCGGTCGGCGCTCGCGACGGCGACCTCGATCGGTATGCCGACGTGGTCGCGGAAGACCCGCGGCGCCGCGCCGGTGCCGCCCCGGAACCCGTCGATGACGACGGCGTCCACCGAGGACCGGGCAACGGCCGCCACGTTCTCGGCTGTATTGTTGACGGCTGCGACCTTGGCAAAGACCGGTTTCTTCCACTCCGTCGCCTCCTTGATGGCCCGGACGAGCTGGGAGAGGTCCTCGATGCCATAGATGTCGTGGTGCGGCGCAGGGCTGATGGCGTCGCTCCCCTCCGGGATCATCCGGGTGCGGGAGACGTCCTTGCTGACCTTCTCGCCCGTGAGGTGGCCGCCGATGCCCGGTTTTGCGCCCTGCCCGAGTTTGATCTCGATGGCGGCGCCGCGCTCCAGGTAATCGATGTTCACGCCGAACCTTCCTGAGGCGACCTGGACGATCATGCGGTCCTGGTAGGGGTAGAGGCCGGCGTGGAGCCCGCCCTCCCCGGTGCCCATGTAGGTGCCGGTCTCCTTCGCGGCCCGGGCCATGGATACCTGGGCGTTGAGGCTGATCGCCCCGTAACTCATGTGGCCGAGCATGACCGGGGTCTCGAGCATGAGGTTCGGGGCGAGTTCCGTGGCGAGTTCCACGTCACCGTTCGAATTCCGGCAGAGATCCAGGTGCGACGGCTTCTTCCCGAGGTAGGTCCGGAGTTCGACGGGTTCGCGGAGCGGGTCGGTGGGCGGCGTGGTGACCTGGCAGGCGTCCAGCATCAGGTGGTCGAAGATGACCGGGAGGTTTGCGACGCTGCCCATCCCGGCGAGGATGATCTTTCCCGTCCGGGCCTGGTTGTAGATCGCCTCCCGGGTCGCCCTGGTCCACACCGGGTGGCTCCGGTAGTCACAGGGCTGCTCTTCGAGCATGATGGCGTCCCGGGGGCAGTAGGCGAGGCACCGGTGGCAGGCGGTGCACTTCCGGGAGTTGATCAGGATCCGGTCGCCGTCCCGCCGGAAGACGCCGTAGGAACAGTTGTTGATGCACCGTTCGCACTCCATGCACTGCTCGCGGTCGATCGTGACCCGGTACCGGAGCGGCATGCTGCCGAGGTTGCTGCTCACGGGGCAACCCTCCCGATCACCGGCTCGCCTGCAGCCGGCATGGTGATCGATTCGACCTTCGGTTCCATGGCCCGGATCGCCGCCTCTTCGCTTGAGATGTAGAGGCGGTCCGCGCACTCGCCGACGACCATCGGCCGGAGTTTGCCCCGGTCGGTGAACCCGACCATCATATCGGGGTTCGCGGCCACGACGGTGAACGGCCCGTTCATCGTCGCGGGGCCGTAGGCGAACCGGAGGGCGCGGTTCAATTTCTGCTTGCTTTCGGGCATCCGGTCGATCTCATCCCAGTAGGGCGGGGCGAGCGCCCGGATGGCGAGGTCGATGTCGAGGCCGTGCCGCCGCACCAGGAGGTCGATCAGGCAGGTGATGACCTCGCTGTCGGTAGAGTTCGAGCACGTGTAGCCGAAACTCTCGATGTAGCGCCGGTTGGTCCCGTAGGTGGTGATCTTCCCGTTCTCCACGACGCTCCAATCGTGCAGGTTGAACGGGTCGGGCCGTTCCCACTTCCCGGGGCTCGCAGTCGCGTAGCGGTTGTGCGCGAGCCAGATGTAGCCCTCGTAGTCCTCGATCCGGTAGAAGTCCGCCACGGTCTCCGGCCGGCTCCCGGCTCCTCCGGCCTTGAAGACCCCGACGTTCTTTCCGGACGAGACGATCTCGGCCCCGTTCTGGCATGCGTTGATCTGCATCACAAGGGTTGTAATGATATCCTTCTCAGGCGTCGCGCTCCCGGGCGCGAGGGAGGGGTCCGGCCTGAAGAAGTAGCGCCAGGGAGTGCAGGCTGCCCGGAAGTTCGGCTGGTCGTAGGTCGGGATCGCCTCATCGTGCTCGATCGTCCCCCACTGCTCCAGCGTTGCGTCGACGACCGCTTTGCTCTCGCAGGCGTTGTCGAGGAAGACGTGGAGCGCATAACAGTCCCGGTAGTCGGGGTATATGCCGTAAGCCGCGTATCCCGCCCCCTCGCCGCTGCCGCGCTCGTTCATTATGGAGAGGGCCTGCCGGATGCCGGAACCATCCATCATCCGGCGCCTCTTATCCATTACACCAAAAATGCCGCACATGATAACCTCGGTGAATAACGTTGTATTGCCGTTTCCTATAGTTCTGCTTGGGTATATTTGTGTCAATAGGTATTTATTCCATCGGATAGAAGTAGACTTCCACATGTCCCGCGACGCCACTTCTGTGATGCTTGAGCGCATCGAACAGGATAATGTCCGATTCCTTCACCTGCAGTTCACCGACCTCCTTGGTATGCCAAAGAACGTCGCCATCCCGGTGAAGCAGGCGGAGAAGGCGCTGACCGGGGGTATCGGGTTTGACGGGTCGTCGATCGAGGGGTTCGTCCGTATCGAGGAGTCCGACATGGTCCTGAAACCTGACCTCTCCACCTACACCCTCCTGCCCTGGCGGCCCCAGGAGTACACGGTGGCGCGCTTTATGTGCGACGTCTACAAGGCGAACGGCAAGCCTTTCGAGGGCGACCCGCGCTACGTCCTTCGCACAGCCATGGAGGACGCGGCGCGGGACGGGTATACTTTCAACACCGGCCCGGAACTCGAGTTCTTCCTCTTCCGGATGGTCGACGGCAGACCGACCACGCTCTTCCAGGACGTCGGCGGCTACTTCGACCTCGCCCCCACCGACCTCGCGGAGGACGTCCGGCGCGAGATCATCATCGCCCTCACCGAGATGGGGTTCGAGATCGAGGCGTCCCACCACGAGGTCGCGGAGAGCCAGCACGAGATCGACTTCAAGTACAGCGACGCCCTCC
>JAGVUK010000326.1 GCA_019136335.1 Methanomicrobiales archaeon | reverse complement strand
CTGACCCGGACGAGCAGGTGGTCCCCGGGCCGGTAGTGGTAGATCCCCGGTTCAAAGTCCGCGACGTTGCCCGCGACGACGTAGACCTCCAGGGGGTAGAGGGCGCCGGCGGAGGGGGCGGTTCGGTAACCCCGCTCATCCGTGACCCCCTGCGCCGCCCAGAGGACCTGCCCGACGTCGGCAAGCATGAGCGGCACTTCGGCGTAGGCCCGGACAGAACGCCGCTCCCGGAGCGCCTCCTCAACGGAGGTGCTGCTTTCGGGACGGGGGGCCGGGAGGACGACAGCGCCGTCCGGCGGTGCCGGGGTGCTGTTCCCGCCCGTTGAGAGGAGACTGCCGGCGCATCCTGCGGCGAGCACCGCCGCAAGCAGCGCAGCGATGGCGAGGCTGAGGGAGAGATTCGTCAGGTTCATGATACCGGAACGGGGCTGCCCGGGTTGATGAAGGTATCGGAGCCGCTTTCCCGCCTCTACCGCTTCTTCCTCCGCCCGGCCCTCGCGGACGAGAAGGGGAACTTCACCAGGTCGCGGAGGCCTCCCGCCGGGGAAAAGTTCCGCATATCCCGCCGGACCCCCGCGATGAGCTCGTCGACGATCTCCTGTTCCTTCGCCTCCCCCTCCTCCTGCACCGCGGCCAGGCGGTGCAGGGAGTAGAGCCCGAGGATGAAGGCGAAGAGGAAGAAGAACTCCCACTGCTGCAGGTCAAGGGTGACAAAGACAAGTTCGCGCACCGGGTCCTTCCAGATCAGGGTCCATATCAGTTCCCGCTCGGCAAAGAAGTCCACGAAGAGACCGCCGAGGATCGGGGCGATCCCGGCGGCGACCGAGTTCGTGAAGGTGCTCGCCGCAAGGTAACTGGTCGCCTGGCCCTGCGGGGCCATCTTTAAGCTGATGTTTCCCGAGGCGAGCGAGACACCCGCAAGCGATATCCCCATGAGGATGTGGATGAGGATGAGCAGCGGGTAGGTCAGGGGGTAGACGTCGGGGAGCGTGACGAACATCCACGCGAAGATCGCGAGCATAAAGAGCGGGCCGCTCACGGCGAGGACCGACTTGTTGGAGTAGCGGTCGGAGACCCGGCCCCAGGACCGGTAGAAGACGATGTTCATGATCTGGCTGAGGACGCCGAGGGCGACGACGACCGATATGTCAAGGCCTATCCTCTGCAGCATGTAGACCGTGAAGAACGGCGCTGCAAGGTTGACGGCGAAGTTCCACGAACCGAGGAAGACGATCAGGTTCCGGAAGTTGATGTCCGCAAAAGGTTTTCTGATGGCGGCGAGCAGACCGTCCTCCTCATCGGCGGTGACCATCCGGGGTTCGGGCGTGCGGGCAAGGAGGGTGATCCCGACGAGGCCGGCGATGAGCCCGAGGAGGAAGAGGGCAGAGTAGCCGTAGGCTGCAAGGTCCGGGAAGACGACTTTCCAGGAGTCGATGAAGAAACCGGCGGCGAGGCTGATGACGAGCGCAAGTGCCGTCGAGAGGGTCATCCGCCGGGAGAAGAAGGCCCCGAGCCGATCCTGCGGTATCAGGTCCCGCATCCAGGAGTTCCAGCCGCAGTGCGAGACCGCCGAGAACGACGAGTAGAGAGCAATCGATGCTATGAGCACGAATACGCCCTGTTCCAGCGAGAAGGCGAACGGTATCAGGATGATGGGTATCCAGCAGAGGCGGGCGGCAAGCGACGCCGCCACGACCACGAGCCTCCTTTTCCTGACGCGGTCGACGATGTAGATCGCGGGCATCTGCAGGAGTTCGGCAAGCGGCGGGATCGCGGCGAGCAGGCCGATGACGGTGTTGGATGCGCCGAGCTCCAGGGCAAAGGCTACGAGGAAGATGCCGCCGGTCAGCGTCACCATCGCCTGGGTGGCAAGACCGTCCCTGATGACGAGTTTTAAGCCGTGCTGGATCTCTTCGTCCGTCAGGTACTCTTCTGTCTCAAAGACCATGGTTTCCTGGATATCCAGTTCTGGTGCTCATGAAACTGTTCACCTTCGGGGATCGCCCGGGGGAGGGCGAGGGCCTTTCGTGCCGGAATCCCGGCAGCGGATCCTGCGCCGGGCGCCATTTTTTGGGTTTTACTGTATAAAAATAGAATTATATTAATTTGTTTGAATGAATCCGCCGGCCGGGATCCTGTGGGGGGGATCCCGGCTCGGCGGCGACCGTTTGCGGGGAGAACCTCTTTTGGCCCTCAGCTCCCGACGACCACGGCGTCCTGAAGTCGGCGCAGAGGGTCAGCCCCCCGTCGACGTAGAGCGTCTGCCCGGTGATGTAGGCGGCCTCGTCGGACGCGAGGAACACGAAGATCGCAGCGACCTCCTCCGGCTCCCCGGCGCGGCCCATCGGGATGTGTTTCTCCACCTCCGCCCTCTTTTCGGGATCCTCCAGCCACTCGCGGTTTATCGGGGTTGCGATGGCGCCGGGGGCGACCGTGTTGACCCGGATGCCCTGCCCGGCGTACTCGAGCGCAAGGGTCCTCCCGAGGGCCCCAAGCCCCGCCTTGCTCGCGGCATAAGGGGCGTAATACGGTTTCGGGATGGCCTCGTGGACCGATGTGTTGTTGATGATGATGCCCCCGCCCCCGCGGTCGAGGAAGTGCCGCACGGCCTCGCGGGCGCAGAGGAACGCGCCCCGGAGGTTCACCGCGAGGACCCGGTCGTAGGCCTCCATATCCGTCTCGTGGGCCGGGCTCGCGGCCTGGATCCCCGCGTTGTTGATCAGGATATCGAGCCTTCCCCATGCGCCAAGGATCTCGTGGAATATGCGCCTGACGTCCTCTTCGCTCGCGACGTCCCCCTGGACCAGCATCTCTCCGCATCCTTTCCCGCGGATGATGTTGCAGGTCGTTCTCGCCTCTTCAAGCGTTATCTCCGCTTCCGTCTCGCTCGTATAGTAATTGATGGCGACGTTTGCGCCCTCGTCCGCGAACCTGATCGCCGTCGCCCGGCCGATGCCGGTCGATCCGCCGGTGACGAGGACGTTCTTTCCTTCCAGCCGTCTCATCCCGCCTCACCTCGTGATCCGGGCCCGGGCGCCTGCCGGGACCCGGCGGCATCCCGCCCGTCCCCGGGCCCCCTGGGGGCCCGAGAGGATATAAAGGTCCCGGCCGGAACTCACCGCCGCCCCTCGATCATCTTCCGGACAAGCGCCCGCCGGTCCGGTTTCCCGGCGGTGAGCGCCTGGAACTTCTCCTCGTAGATCGGTTTTTCGACCGAGTAGAACGTCCCGAGTGCGATCGGCGCCTCTTGATCGTAGTCCCATTCCCGGATCTTTTCTTGAGCGCTCTCGAACCTGCCCGTCTCGACCTCCCCTTCCGCGAGCTCGTAGGCGTGAGCGTCGTAGTAGCCGGTCAGGTTGAAGTAGGTCGCGCAGATCTGGAGGACGTCGACGAACGAGAACCCCCGGTGCAGGATCGCCTCCTTGAAGAGGTCTTTGAGGTGCCGGACCTTCTTCGTGTAGCCCCGGGCGATGTGGGTGGCCCCGGCGGCGAGCATCACCTCGAGGGGGTTGATGGGGTGCTCCGTGATCCCGCCGGGGGTGGAGCGGCCGCGAAACCCAAAGGGCGACGTGGGGGTGTACTGCCCCGTCGTCAGCCCGTAGACCCGGTTGTCGTGGACGATGACCGTGATATCGCTGTTCCGTTTGGCCGCAAAGATGAGGTGGTCGAGCCCTTCCGCGTAGATGTCGCCGTCCCCGACGTGGCAGATGATCTTTAAGTCCGGGTTTGCAAGGCGCATCCCGGTGGCCGCCGGTATCGATCGTCCGTGGATACCGTAGAAACTGTTGACGTTTAAGTAATCGACCAGTTTTCCGTGGCACCCGATCCCCCCGAGGAGGACGAAGTTATGGAGGGGTATCCCCTCCTCCTCCGAGAGTTCGGCGATGGCCGACTTCATCATGTGCTCGATTGCGAAGTTGCCGCACCCGGGGCACCAGGTGTTCTGTGCCGGGCTGATGAGCCCGCCGGCCGGTTTTCCGGCAGGTTGCTCCGGGCTCATGCGAGCACCTCCAGAAGGCGTGCCTCCAGTTCGTCGACGGCAAACGGCCGCCCGTCGTACTTCAGGACCGAGCGGCCGGGGTCGAAACCCTGCTGCCGGAGGAGGCGGGCGAGCTCTCCCGTAGCGTTGTTCTCGACGCAGATGATCTTCCCCGCCCCGATCATCGCCTCCTTCCAGTGCCGGACGGGGAACGGCGCAAGGACGAGCGGCTGGACGACCCGCGCCCCGAACTTTTCGGCGGCCTCGATGCACGCCCACTTCTCCGAGCCCCAGCAGACGATCGTCGCCCCGGAGTTGCGGGGGCCGTAGGCCTTCACCGTGGGGTAGGTCGCAAGTTCCGCCTTGAGGCTCTCGCCTTTCGCGAGCCTCTTCTCCTGCAGCAGCTTCACGTCCGCCGCGGCCTCCGTGGTGAACCCGGCCTCGTCGTGAGCGTAACTGTTCACCCTGACGACGGCGCCTTCCCTCCCCGGGAACGCGAGCGGCGAGACGCCGCCCTCTCGCGGGGCATACCGGCGATACTCCCCGGCTCCGTCCCAGAGCACGGGTTCCTGGTCCGGGTGCGGGACGACAGTCTCGATATCGAAGGAGGAGGCCCCTTCTGCGAGGGTCTTGTCGGTCAGGATGATCGAAGGCACCTGGTACTTCCAGGAGAGCATCAGGGCGGTCGACGACCAGGTGTAGGCCTCCTCGAGGTCGCCGGGAGCGGCGACCAGCCGGGGAAACTCCCCCTGACCCGCGTTCAGGACGAAGTGGAGGTCGCTCTGGGCGGTGTAGGTCGGCATGCCGGTGCTCGGGCCGGGCCGCTGCCCCATCACGATCGTCACAGGGAGCTCCGCCATCCCGGCAAACGAGAGGCCTTCGGTCATCAGGCAGAACCCGCCGCCCGATGTGCCGACCGCCGCCTTCTCGCCGGCGTAGGCGAGCCCGAGCGCCATCAGGATGACGCTGATCTCGTTTTCAGGGTGGAGGACCTTGATCGAGAAATCTTCGGCGTGTTCGGCAAGGAAGTGAAGGAGGTTTGAGGATGGGGTCATCGGGTAGGCGACGTAGGACTCAAGCCCGCCGTGGACGAGCCCGAGCCCGGCGGCCTCGTTTCCCGTCAGGACCGGGAAGGTCGGGGCATCGAGCGGCTCGACGGTGAAGACGTTCTCCACGGCGTCGTAACCCCTCCCGGCGACCCGGAGGTTTGCCTCAAGGTGCTTTGCGGGGACACTTTCGCGGAGGACCGCCTCGAGGAGATCCCGGTCGATACCCGCCACCTGCGCGAGCGCCCCGAGCATCGCGGAGTTCCCGGTGATCGGGGGTGCGTTCTCCTCCTTGAGGATCGCATCGAGCGGGAGGCCGTAGCCCTGGCCTCTCACCACCGTTGAAGCGTCGTAGACGACGGTCGTGGTGTCGCGGATCCTCTGGCGGTGGTGCTCGATGCTGTTCTGGTCGAAGGCGAGGAGGACGTCGACCGGCGTGCGGTGCGCCCCTATCCTCATATCGGAGGCCCGGACGATCGCGAAGTTGTGCCCGCCCCGGATGAGCGAGGGGTAATCGAAATACATGCAGGTGCGGTAGCCAAGGCGCGAGAAGAGGCGGGCGATGGAAAGGCCTGCCGTATTGATGCCTTCGCCGGCCCTCCCGCCGATCAGCACGGAGTATTCGCTCATGGTTATCAGGCGTGCCGTAGCCTGCCGGCGGGTATATAGGTTGCGCCGCGAGCGGGGGCGTGGTGCGGTCCTGCCGCACCCGGCCCGGAGAGGGGCGCCCCTCAAACCCGGAGGCGTGACGACGCCGGAACCTTGAGGGATGCCGGGACCATCCGCCGCTCTGCGATATCCGCCTTGATCCAGGCGACAAGGTCGAGCAGGCCCGCTTCGAGGGAGACCTCCGGCTCGTAACCGAGGGCCTCTCGTGCGCGGCTAATGTCCGCGATGCAGTGGCGGATATCCCCCACGCGTCCCGCCCCCGTGATCTCGGGGGAGAGGTCCTGCCGCCCGGTTATCGCCATAAGTCGGTCGGCGACGGTCCAGAACGTGTGGGGGCGGCCGCTCCCGATGTTGAACGTCTCCCCCCCGGCGCGGGGGGACTCAAGGGCCAGGCGGAAGGCGCGCGCCACGTCGTAGACGCTCACGAAGTCGCGCTGCTGGTAGCCGTCCTCGAAGAGGCGCACGGGGAGTCCCTGGAGCAGGCGGAACGCGTACTCGGTCAGCATGCCGGAGTAGGGGTTGGCATACCCCTGGTGCGGGCCGTAGACGGAAAAGAGCCGGAGGATGGTCGTCGGGATGCCGTAGGACTCACCGATCACCCTGCA